>JAKAFO010000196.1 GCA_021819735.1 Deltaproteobacteria bacterium | reverse complement strand
CTATATTCGGCGTCAAGTCCCGTATGCCGCCGGATGATTTTTTGCTTTCATCTATGGGCCAAAGCGAGTATGCAGGGCGCGCTTGGTGGTCCAAGCGGCTTGACCCGCCGCGGCTGAATGGGTATAAGCAAAGCAACCCTATGATTTTCAAACCTTTCTGAACAGGTGTACAAATCCGGGAAAGGCAGACTGGCTACTCACGCCAATTGGAGCATAATGAAAAAAGTCGCCGATGTCGCGCTTCGCTGTTACACCAAGCTGGTTTTGGATCATCCGCTGCTGGTCATCCTGATATTGGGAGCGATGATCGCCTTCCTGGGCTACACCGCCCGCAATTTCCGCATCGATGCTTCGGCCGAAACCCTGTTGCTGGAAAACGACAAGGATTTGCGCTACTCCCGGGAGATCGTCAATCGCTACGGGGTCAACGATTTCC
This sequence comes from Deltaproteobacteria bacterium, assembly GCA_021819735.1. Taxonomy (GTDB): domain Bacteria; phylum Desulfobacterota; class Desulfobacteria; order Desulfobacterales; family Desulfosarcinaceae; genus Desulfatitalea. The sequence goes on along the minus strand of JAKAFO010000196.1, from coordinate 9,406 downwards.
TCCTGATCGCCTATACGCCCAAGGAAGGCGACCTGATGGCGCAAAGCACGCTGGCCGCCATCGGCCGGATGCGCGATGAACTGGCGGCCCTGCCCCAGGTGGCGTCGGTGGTCACGCTGCTGGACGTGCCGCTGTTCGACAGCCCGCCCATCTCCTATGCCGAGGTGAACGAAGGCATCCGCACGCTCGAATCCCCCCAGACAGACCAAGCCCTGGCCCGCAAGGAGCTGAACGAGAGCCCCTTTTACCGCGACTTGATCGTCAGCCGGGACATGCGCACCACGGCCATTCTCGTGAACCTGAAGATCGACCCGGTCTACCAGGAGCTGAGCCGCAAGCGCAACGAGTACCTGATCAAGCAGGACGATGGCCGGCTCACGGATGCCGAGGCCGCGGATTTCGAAGTCGTCAAGGAGAAGATCCGGGCCGAGATGGAACGGCTCGGCGCCGAGCAGCATCGCAACGTCATCGAGGTGCGCGCCGTTCTGGATCGTTACCGGACGGACGCCGAGATTCATCTGGGCGGCATCAGCATGGTCCAGGACGACATGATCGCCTTCGTGCAAAACGATCTGAAGATGTTCGGACTGGGCGTCTTCGCCCTGCTGGTGTTGACCATGGGGGTGATCTTTCGGCGCCTGCTCTGGGTGGTTCTGCCCATGCTCTGCTGCTTTCTGTCGGTGATCTCCATGATGGGCATCCTGACCCTGTTCGGCTGGGAGGTGACGGTCATCTCCTCCAATTTTGTTTCGCTGCAACTGATCATCACCATGTCCATCGTGATCCACCTCATCGTGCGCTACCGCGAGTACCACCGGGCCGATCCCAACCTGGACCAGCGCACCCTGGTGAAGGACACGGTGCACTCCATGTTCATTCCCTGCCTCTACGCCACGCTGACCACCATTGCCGGCTTCAGCTCCCTGGTGTTCTGCGACATCAAACCGGTGATCAACTTCGGTTTGATGATGAGCGCCGGCCTGGTGTTGTCCATCATTTTAACTTTCATCCTCTATCCGGCCACCGTGGTCCTGATGAAGAAACGCGCCCTCAAGCCGCAACGGATTAGGAAGGGCGAGGGTTTGTCGGTGGTGTTGGGACGCTTCACCGAACACCACGGGAGCGCGATTCTGGCAGTCACAGGCGTGCTATGCGTTCTGACCGTCATGGGGATCAGCCGGCTGCGGGTGGAGAACAGTTTTATCGACTACTTCAAGCAATCCACCGAGATCTACCAGGGCATGAAGCTGATCGACGAAAAGATTGGGGGTACGACGCCCCTGGACGTGATCGTGCGCTTCGACGCCGTCGATTTGAAGCAGTTCGCCCAATCGGATGAGGAAGAAGATCCGCTGCTCAATCCCTATGCGAATAGCATGAAGGAAGATTTCGACAAATACTGGTTCTTCGACGAACGCTTGAAGACCATCGAAAAGGTGCACGACTATCTGGAAGGGCTGCCCGAAACCGGCAAGGTGCTGAGCCTGGCGACCCTGCTCAAGATCGGCAAAACGTTAAACAACGACAAGTCCCTGACCAGCATCGAGATGGCGGTGCTCTACACCAAGCTGCCGGACCAGTATCGAAGCCTCGTGCTCAACCCGTATATCTCCATCGCGGGTAACGAGGCGCGCTTTTTCCTGCGCATCAAGGACTCTTTGAAGGGATTGCATCGCGATGCCCTGCTCAAGCAGATTCGGAGCGATCTGACCACCAAGCTGGGATTGGCGCCCGAGCGCGTCCAACTGGCCGGCACCATGGTGCTTTACAACAACATGCTGCAAAGCCTCTTCTCTTCCCAGATCCAAACGATGGGGGTGACGGCTCTTTCGCTGCTGGGCATGTTCCTGCTCCTGTTCCGTTCCCTGCGCATCTCCCTGATCGCCCTGTTCCCCAACCTGCTTTCGGCCGGGGCCGTGCTGGCCGCCATGGGCTGGCTGGATATTCCCCTGGACATGATGACCATCACCATCGCTTCGATCAGCCTGGGCATCGCCGTGGACGACACCATTCACTACATCTGCCGTTTCCGGGACGAGATCCGGAAGGACGGCGACTACATCCAGACCCTGCATCGCTGCCACGGCAGCATCGGCAATGCCATGTTCTATACCTCGGTGGCCATCGTCATCGGCTTTTCGATTTTGACGGTTTCCAATTTCTGGCCCACGATTTACTTCGGCGCCTTCACCAGCCTGGCCATGGTGATCGCCCTGGCCGGGGCCTTGATGCTGTTGCCGCGGCTAATCGTGATGTTCAAGCCGTTTAAATAGTGTCCAGCCAGGATGGCCATTTTTGGACACTAAATAACCCCTTCAGCTTTCGGTCTTTGCGATCTTCAAGCGCTGAATCTTCCGGCGGGCGTTCTTCTTCTTCAAATTGGCATTGACCCGGTCCTTGCCCGAGGTCTTGACATGGAACATGGCCTGGTCGGCCAGGGCCAGCAGGCAGGTGCTGTCGTCGGCGTCTTCGGGGAAGGTGGCCACGCCGAAACTGGCGGTCAGTTCCACCAGGGGGCCCCATTGGATGAGGTAGGGGGTCTCTTTGACGGCCTGGCGGATGCGGGTGGCCAGGGCCACGGCCTGGGCGCGGTTGAAGCCCGGCAGCACGATCACGAACTCGTCACCGCCGTAGGCCACGCCGAAGGTCGGTGGCGGCAGGCAGGCCTGAAGACGCTGGGCCACTTCGCTCAGGGCCCGGCTGCCGTTGAGGTGGCCGTGAATGTCCACCACCTGTTTGAAATCGTCCATATCCATGAAAATCAGGGACAAGGGCCGATCGCCGCGCCGGCAGGCATCCAGGTGGCGTTGCAGGTTCATGTAGAGATAGCGCTGGTTGAATAAGCCGGTGAGGCTGTCGTGCACGGCACTGGTCTTCATGCGCTGGTAACGCCGCGTGTTTTCGATGGCGATGGCCAGGTAATCGGCCAGCAGCCGGATCATGGCCAGCCCCGACGGCTCCACTTGACTGGGATTGACCACCTCCAACACCCCCAGGGTGCGGCCGGCATAGAGGATCGGCGCGCAAATCAGGCCCGTGGTGCGCCGGCCCGTGGCGGCATCCACCTGATCGAAGAAGAAATCGCAGCCCGAGACATCCTCCACCACCAGCAACCGTTGCCGCAGGGCGGCCTGGCCGGCGACCCCTTGTCCCAGGGCCAAGCGGAAATCCCTGACCGTCGACGGGTCGATATTCATGCTGATTTCGAACTTGAGGGTCTGGGTGGCGTCGTCCAGGAGCAGGAGGGACCAGGTTTCCGAGGGCAGGAGCCGCGAGATGCGCGCCATGATGGTGGGGATCAATTTTTCGGGGTCGAGCTCGGCTGTGATGGCCTTGCTCACCTCCACGCAGGCCCGCAGTTGCTCGCGGTTCAAAAGCGTTAGATCGTTCGATTCAGGCGCTTCGTCGGGCTGATCGCACGCCTCTTCGGCTGTTACAGGCATTGCCGCCTTCCAATCCGTCCCAGGGGTTGCGCGTCCATCGTCAGTCAGTCGCCCGCCGTTCTATGGGCCATCAGCCCATCGAATGGCGGGTGCCTGTCGGCGCACGGCTTCGACGGCCACGGCATCCACCATGGGCGGCACCCGACGTAGTCCGTGAATCTTATATCGCCAGATGTTCAGCGATACTTGAGCATAAAGTCGCAGTCGCGCGCGGATTCTATTTGGCCAATCCCCCCATGATCCCGCGCACCGAACTGGGAATGTCCGCCGGCAGGACCACCACCTTGCTGTTTTCGGAGCCGGCGATGTGGTTCATGGCCTCGATGTAGCGTTCGCCCAGCAGGTACACGACCGGCAGCTCGTTGTTCTGGATGGCCTCGCTCACCTTCTGGATGGCCCGCTGGCTGGCTTCGGCCAGCAACACCTTGGCCTGGGCGTCGCGCTTGGATGCCTCCAGGCGGCCCTCGGCCTCGAGGACGGCGGCCGTTTTCTCGCCTTCGGCCCGGGTGACCGTGGCCCGGCGCTGGCGTTCGGCCGCGGCCTGCTCCTCCATGGCCTTTTGCATGGTGGGCGAGGGGTTGATGTCCTGGATCTCCACGGTTTTGAGGGTGATGCCCCAGTCGGCGATGTCGTCGGAGATCGCGATCTTCAGCTTGGCCTTGATCTGGTCCCGGGACGAGAGGGCGTCGTCCAGATCCATCTCGCCCACGATGGCGCGCAGTGAGGTCTGCACCAGGGTGCGGATGGCCAAAGTGAAATCTTCCACGCCGTAGACCGCTTTTTCCGGCGAGATGATGTTGATGTAGGCCACGGCATTGGCGATGATTACGGCGTTGTCCTTGGTGATCACCTCCTGGGAGGGAATGTCCAGGACGATGTCCTTGGTGGTGATCTTGTGGGCCACCATGTCGATGTAGGGCACGATGATGTTCAAGCCCGGGCCCAGCGTGCTGTGGAATTTTCCCAGGCGTTGGACCACGAACTTGTGACCCTGGGGCACGATGCGCACCCCCAAGGCGATGGTGATGACGACGAGGACGACGAAGACGGATACGACGATGATGCCGGACATGGTTGCCTCCTGTTTATTTCCGCGCTTGGACCTCACCCGTCATGGGCGCGCTTTTGGTGACGATCAAGGTGTTGCCTGAAATTTCTCTGATGAAGACCCGGTCGCCCGGCACTACGGGTTCGGCGCAGATAAAAGACCATTCGTCGGCCCCCAGCACCGGGGTGGTGAAGCGCACGACGCCGCGCCGCGTTTCGCCGGGCGCTTTGATAACCTGGCCGCTTTCGCCCAGCACCGCCTCCTTAGCCATGCCCGCCTTGGTGCGGTCGGTCATGCGCGGCTTGATCAGCTTGAACCACAGCAGGGTAAAGAGGCACGAGGCCAATGCGAAGATCAAGAGCTGCCAGCTCAGAGAGAGGCCCGGTGCCGCCAGCAGGAAAAGGGCCACCAGAATAGCGCCCAAACCGAACCAGAAGATGGTGAAGCTGGGGACGAACAGCTCGGCGATGATCAGCAGCATGCCGACCACCAGCCAGTGCCAGTAGAGGATTTGAAGGGTCATGGTGTCTCCATCCAAAGATGACTAATTCATAGGCCAATCTACAACCACGAAGCCAGCCCCGATCCGATTGGAGCCGTCGTTATAATCCAGCAGGCATTCGCCGTAGCCGTTGAAGTATTGTACGTAGAAGGCGAATTTATCTCCCAACGGTGACCAGAGCTTTTTCAGCGGCACGCTCAGATCGATCTGAACGGCGCCGTGGCCTTCATTCCAATTTTCACGCAGCATCACCGCCAGGCGCATGTCCCGGTAGACATAGGCCATCCAAAGCTCGCCGTAGCCCATGTAGTCGATGATGTCGGGATTGTCGTCATCATCTTCATCTTCGGGAATGCGGTACCAGGTTTTCAGGAGCGTGTTGAAATTGCCTTTTTCCAGACCGACGTTGGCCACCAGGCGGTTCCAACTGCGCGACATGGGCTCCGAACGCCCGTTGGACTGGTGGTTTAAGCCGGCTTGGATAAATTGCAGCTTGAGCCCACCGAGTCCTGGAATGGCATAGCGCGTGCGCCAGTTAAACAGCGCTTCGGGCTCGTAGTTCGTGTCGCGGAACGGCGAAGAGAAAGCGGAGTTGTATAACTGCCAGAAGCTCAGTTGGGTGTAGCCCAGCCAAACATCCACGGGGAGACGAAACAAATTTTCCCAGGCCTTGGCTTTGAAGCTGATTTGAAATTTGGCTTCGGTATCCTGGGCTTTGGCCTCCTCCTCGTTCTCCAGGGGAAGATACTCGTTGGGCGAGCTGTTATAAGTGGCCACCAGAAAGTAGTTGGCGCGATGCGGCCGCAGCACGAAGGTCCGTTTTTCTTCGTGGGGAACCAAGTCCCACTGCCTTTCCATGAAGGTTCGTTGAGCATAGACTTTTTCCCGTTCGGCCAGACGATCGTAACACGCCAGGCGTTCGGCGATATCCTCAATTTCACTGCAGGCCGGCGCATCGGGAGGTGCGGCGGTTTCATCGGCCGCGGGCGCGGTCATGGGCATCAAGATCAACGCCCAAACAAAGCACACATGGATAAATATCCGGCGGCGGCCGGACGGTCTGATCGGCATGGGCTCCTCCTCTGAAGCGTTTTAATGCGTTTGAAATTTTGGACGGCGCGACTCTACTTCCACATCTTTCCCGCAAGCGTGGCCTTCGTAGCAGCGTCCAATCCTCTTACGCATAAAGGCCGAAGGTCGTCAACCACCTTGCATGCTCCGCCTCAGGCGGGCGCCGAAAGCTTGAGGCCGATAATGCCGGCCACAATCAGCCCAACGCTGACCAATCGGCCAGCATTGGCCGGCTCGCCAAGCAGCATGATGCCGAGCAATACGGTGCCGACCGATCCCACGCCGACCCAGACGCTGTAAGCCGTGCCGACCGGCAGCGTCTTCATGGCAATGCCCAGCAGCCACAGGCTGACGATCATCGACAGCAGCGTCCAAAGGGTCGGCCACAAACGGGTGAAGCCCTCCGTGTATTTCAAGCCGATGGCCCAGCCGACCTCGAAGAGCCCGGCGAGCACGAGTACAACCCAAGCCATGCGCCTTCCTTTCTGTATTTTGGAAATGTTTGAAATGGTGAAGATCCTCGTGGCGAGATAATCGGGACCGACCGGTAAGTCAAGCCGATCCTGCGTTCTAAAGTCTCCCCGGATGCCGCTCGGGGTCGCCGAATTCTTGTAACAATGGGACGGAAGTTACAGTTTGTCGCTTTATAGGGTGTCAAAGGAAATATTCGATTATGTCCTTCATATCGGCCATTGTCGGAATTTGTCCTAACTCTTTGACGAATGCGCAAATTGATATTTTTTGGTTTGCAGGCACGGGTTTTGTAGGCGTCGGATTATCCTTGTGCCGGTTTGGCATCATCAACATCATTGATTGAAGGAAGGACCTATGCGACGCTCCAGGAATAGGTGCTATGTGAGAATCTTTGCACTGACAGGGATGTTCTGCATCTGCATCGGCCTGAGGGCCGCCGCGGTGGCGGTGGCCGTAGCCGCGGAAAACGTATCCAGGCCCGGTGAATACAGCGGCTATTCGGAAGCGCTTTACAACGGCGACGTGCGCCATTCGCAGTACATCACCATGCGCGACGGGACGGAACTGGCGGTGGACGTTTACCGCCCCACCCTGGACGGGGTGGTGGTCGAAGCGCCCTTGTCGGTCGTATGGATGCATTCGCCCTACAATCGCCGTTACTACCCGGCTTCCGGGCCGCATCTGACGGTGGATCTATACCCCGGCGCCGCGCGCGGGTTGATCAAGTATGGCTATGTGGTGGCCGTGGTCGACGCCCGGGGGCTGTATGCTTCTTTCGGAAGGGCCGTCGGGTACAACCGCGGGGAGTGGATGCCGTCGGCCTTCTGGGACGCTTACGACATCACCGAATGGTTCGCGGCCCAACCCTGGTCCGACGGCAAGATCGGCATGTGGGGATGCTCGGCCACCGGCGAAACGCAATTGCAGGCCGCGGCCGCCGATCCGCCCCATCTGGAGGCGGTCTTTCCCATGAGCTGCGCCGGCGATTTCTGGGGTACCGGCAGCGGCGTCGGCAGCAATGCCCAGGAGGGGCTGCCCTCGCCGGAATTCCCCTATTGGGCGCCCTATAACGATATCGCTTCGCCCGTGGACGACGACCCCAAGGGGGTGAAGAAGGCCGCGGCGCGCCAGGAGCAGAACGCGGGATCGGAAATCGGCTATGTGCCCTACCGGGACAGCGTCTCGCCCTGGGTCCAGGAAATACTTGGCCTGGATGTGCGTTGGAACATGGACAGCAGCCCGCATACCCATTTCGACCTGATCGAGCGTTCCGGCGTGGCCATGTACAGCACCGCCAACTGGGAAGACACCGGCGGCACGCGCTGGGGGCCCATCATACGCTACAAAAATCTTTCCAATCCGGCGCAAATGCTGCTCGGCCCCGGCGGACACTGCATCTGGTACACCGATTACAGCCCCAAGCCTTACCCGGTCACATTCCGGATCGTCAACGAAGAGCACCGCTGGTTCGACTACTGGCTCAAGGGGATCGACAACGGGATCATGGACGAGCCCCCATCTACCTGTTCACCTACAATCATGCGGCCGGCAGCGAGTGGCGCTTTGCCTGGCAATGGCCGCTGCCCAATGAAAAGCGGATCAATTACTACCTGGGGGCCGAACTCGACGACGGCACGGCCGCGGGCGTCAACAACGGCAGCTTGACCACGACGCCTCCGGCCGAAGAGAACGCCCAGGATGACTACCTGGTCGATTACGGCATCACCACCGCCAACCGCAACCAACGCGGCCTGACCTATACGACCGCGCCCCTGCCGGCAGACCTGGAAGTCACCGGCGACCCCGTGGTGCATCTGTATGCCGCCTCCACGGCCACGGACAACGACTTCTTCGCTTATCTCGAAGATGTGGCGCCGGACGGTTCCACCCGCTATTTCGCCGTGGACGGCAGTCTGCGGGCCTCCAACCGCGCCTTGCACCAGCCGCCCTACGATAACTGGGGACTGCCCTATCACCGCAGCTTCGAAAAGGATGCCCAACTCCTGATGCCCGGTAAGCCCGTGGCCCTCTCGTTCAACATGGGCTCCACCTCTTATATCTTTAAAGCCGGTTAACGCATCCGGCAGATCGTCACCTGCTTCATGCCCGCAACACCGCCATCCCCGGCCTCCCCCGGCGCCCCTTCGCCGATGCCGATCCTGGACCCCGCGCCCACCGTGAGCATCTATCGCAACCGCATATTGAAATCCCGTCTCGTACTGCCAGTGGCCGGCGCTCCGGTTCAGGCGTGTCTGCAAGTCAAGCCCGAGGTCATCCAGTCTAAGCGCGATGGTCTTATCACCGCTCTCGTATCCTTTCCCAAGAACCTGGATAAGGGCTATATCGCGGACCTCGACGCCGAAAGTGTGCGTCTAAACGGCATATCACCGGTAAGCGCAAAGCCTGACTATCGCGGATGGATCTTCAAATTCGATACCCAGAGCTTCGAAAGCCTTTTGAAAAGCGAAAAAGCCTCTATAAAGCAGAACTCTAAAAAGGTAAAGTTGACGCTAAAAGGCAACTTCGGGGCGCGGTTTGATTATAGGGCGCTCTCCTTTGAGGCTAGCGAGGTGGTGGAGGTGAAACGATAACCTAAATCGTTCCTATCCCTATACCAATGCCCATAGAGACAGACTGTATGGGCATTGATAATGGATAATTTTGTAGTAAAATAATTCATATGGTTAGGTAATCCATTTCCCAAATTGTTCAATCTCTTGCCTAAAAACACCAAATTACACAAAAAATTAGGTTCATCCGACTAAAGCGTACTTGGACTCATGGAGTCCCAAGATTCTCAATTTGAAAAATTCCTTATCCCTGTAGCCATATGCTTGCTTCTGAAGTGTTTTAATCTTGTTATTGGTG
>JAKAFO010000195.1 GCA_021819735.1 Deltaproteobacteria bacterium | reverse complement strand
CTGCTGGTGGCCCCGCAATTGGGCCCGACCTTGATGACCCTTCAGGCCGATTTGCGCGCGGCGATTCGCGTCGCCGTCGATCTGGGGGTGCCGGTGCCGGGGCTGATGATGGCGCTGGCCTATTGGGACGCTTACCGCAGCAATCGGCTGCCGGCCAATCTCATTATGGCCCAACGCGACTATTTCGGATCGCACACCTACGAGCGGGTGGATGCCGAAGGAACCTTTCACACCCAATGGGGCCGCAAGGAGTAAAGGAGGCTTTATGGAAGGCAGCGCCCATCGCTTTAAACCGCGGAGCGGATTGGGACCGCGGAACGGCTCGGGCGGCCTGTCGCCTGGCCATGGATGGAAATCGATGATTCGCCGCTTCGACGATCCGGAGTCCTTGAGCCGCGCCGCGGCCGATTTCTTCGTGCAACAGGCGCAAGCGGCGGTCCGCGACCACGGGCGGTTCAACGTGGCCCTCGCCGGCGGCCATACGCCCCTGCGGACATATCAGCTCCTGGCCCAGCCGCCCTGGCGCGATCGAACGCCGTGGTCGCACATTCATGTGTTCTGGGGGGACGAGCGTTGTGTGGCGGCCGATGACGACCGCAGCAACGCCGGCATGGCGCACCGGGCCTTGTTGTGCCATGTGGCCGTAGACGCGGCCCATGTGCATCCGATCCGTTGCGACGCAGACCCCGAGGCCGGCGCGGCGCATTACGACCAACTGCTTCGCACGCACCTGCCCGCTGCCGCGCCGGTGCTGGATCTGGTTTTCCTGGGGTTGGGCCAGAACGGCCACACCGCATCGCTTTTTCCCTATAGTCGGGCGATCGATGAAGAAGAGCGCTGGGCGGCCAACGTCTATGTCGCCGAGCAGGCCATGCACCGCGTCACGTTGACACCGGTGATCCTCAACACGGCACGCATCGTAGCCTTTTTGGTGTTCGGCGGCGACAAGGCGCAGATTCTCAGCACCGTTCTGGAGGGCCCCAGCGACCCCCGGCGGCTGCCGGCCCAAATCATAAGGCCGTGTACCGGCCGGCTGATCTGGATGGTGGACCAGGCAGCCGCTTGCCAGTTGGCCCACAAAGATAAAGTAAAAGGTGCGAGCGGTTCGTAGAAGAATAGTAGTAGAGGGCTACCATGTCGAAGATAATGGAAAAAGCTGCATACTGGAGAGGGTTTATAGCTGTCGTATGCTGCGCGGCCCTGGCTGGCTGTGCGGTGGGTCCCGATTTTCGTCCGCCCGCGGCGCCCGCCGTGCAGAACTATACGGCGACCGCGCTTCCGATCCAAAGCGCCGAAGCCCCCGGCGTCGGCGGCAATGCCCAGCGTTTCGATATGGGAGCAAAGATCCCGAGCCAATGGTGGACCCTGTTTCGCTCCGAGGATCTGGATCGCCTGATCCGCATGGCCCTGGCCGACAATCCCACCACGGCTGCGGCCCAGGCGGCCCTGCGACAGGCGCGCGAAAACTACAGCGCCCAATATGGGGCAAGCCGGTTCCCGGGAATCGATGCCAACCTGTCGGCCGGCCGGGAGCGATCCGGCGGTGCCTCGTTCGGTCAGTCGGGCGGCGGGGGTGCGACCTTCAATCTGTTCAATGCCTCGGTGAGCGTCTCGTATGTGCTTGACATTTTTGGTGGTGCGCGCCGCGAACTGGAAGCCTTGCAGGCCCAGGTCGACTACCAGGGCTATCAACTGCAGGGAAGCTACTTGACGCTTACGGCCAATGTCGTGACCAGTGCCGTGCTGGAGGCCTCCCTGCGCGCCCAACTCCAGGCGACGCGCGACATTCTGGCCGACCAGCAGCAGGCCTACGCGCTGGTGGAGCGCCAGTTCCAGTTGGGCGGCATTGCGCGCGCCGATGTGCTCGCCCAGCGCACGCAACTGGCCCAGACCCAGGCCGCCCTGCCTCCGCTGGAAAAAGCCCTTTCCCAGACCCGGCACCTATTGGCGGTGCTGGTGGGCAAGTTGCCGGCAGAGGCCGGGGCGCTGCCGGAATTCGATATCCAGGGGATGGCCCTGCCTACAACGCTGCCGGTGAGCCTGCCCTCATCCCTGGCCCGCCAGCGGCCCGACATCCAGGCGGCCGAAGCATTGCTGCACGCCGCCAGCGCCCAGGTCGGAGTGGCGACCGCCAACATGTATCCGAGCATCACCCTGACCGCCGGCTATGGTTCGGCAAGCAACAAGCTCGGCGATCTTTTCAGCAGCGATGCGATGCTCTGGAACCTCGGGGCCGGGCTGTTGCAGCCGCTGTTCCACGGCGGCGAACTGAGCGCCAAGCGCCGGGCGGCGGTAGCGGCCTACGACCAGGCCTTGGCGCTGTACCGCCAGACGTTGCTGCAGGCCTTTCTCGATGTGGCCAATACGCTGCGGGCATTGGAATCGGATGCCAGCACCCTGAAGGCCCAGGCCGACGTGGAAAAAGCGGCGCAGGATGCGCTGGCGTTGACCAAGAGCCAGTTTCAACTCGGCGCCGTGAGCTATCTTTCGCTGCTCGATGCCCAGCGCCAGTTCCAGCAGGCGCGCATCCGCCTGATCCAGGCCCAGGCCGCCCGTTTCGCGGACACGGCCGCGCTGTTCCAGTCCCTGGGCGGTGGCTGGTGGCAACCCGCGCCGGACGCCGGCAATGAGGCGGCCCTGGCCAAGGAGCATTTATCGGCGGGTGAATTCAGAACGATGGCGAGACCATCGACACGGTAATGGAGAGTACAATGACCAAACGGATGATCATCATGCTGGTGTGCGTGGGACTGCTGTTCGGCGGCATTTTCGGCTACAAGGCCTTTGTGGGGCAGATGATCGCCAAGGCCATGAGCGCCCAGCAGGCGCCGCCGGTCACCGTATCCACCACCACGGCCCAAATGACGGCTTGGCAGCCTGAGCTCAAGGCGGTGGGAACCGTGCGTGCCGCGCGGGGCGTCGATGTGACCACCGAGATAGCCGGATTGGTCCGCACCGTCTACTTCCAGTCGGGCGATAATGTACAGGCGGGCCAGGTGCTGGTGCAGCTCAATGCCGATGCGGACAAAGCGTTGCTGCACTCCCTGCAGGCCGAGGCCGAGTTGGCCCGCACCACCTTCGAGCGCGACAAGCAGCAGTTCGCCGTCAAGGCCATCAGCCAGGCGACCCTGGATGTGGCCCAGGCCGATCTCAAAAGCAAGCTGGCCCAGGTGGCGCAGCAGGCGGCCGATGTCGAAAAGAAGACCATTCGCGCACCCTTCAGCGGCCGCATCGGAATCTCCACCATCGACCCGGGTCGATACCTCAATCCGGGAGAGCAGATCGTCACGCTGCAATCCTTTGACTCGGTCTATGTGGACTTTCTGCTGCCCCAGCAGGATGCGGCGCAGATCGCTCTCGGGCAAGCGGTGAGCGTCGTCACCAACACCCACCCGGACCGCACCTTCGAAGGCACCATCACGGCCATCGACCCCAAGGTGGACCCCCAGACCCGCAACATCCAGGTCGAAGCGACGCTGCCCAACCCCAAGCATGATTTGCTCCCCGGGATGTTCGCCGCGGTGCAGGTCCAGGCCGGCCAGGTGCAGCACTTCATCACGCTGCCCCAGACCGCGGTGACCTACAATCCCTACGGGGAGACCGTGTTTGTGGTGGAGAAGAAGCCGTCCGGGCCCCAGGGCGCGCCGGAGCAACTGATCGCCAAACAGACCTTCGTCACCCCCGGCGCCACGCGCGGGGACCAAGTGGCCATCGCCGACGGGCTCAAGGAAGGCGATACCGTCGTGACCAGCGGGCAGCTCAAGCTCAAAAGCGGCAGCCCGGTCACGGTGAACAACGACATTCAACCCAGCAACGAGGCGGCGCCCCAGCCGACGGACGAATAATATGTCCAACGAACGCAATCGATTGACCGATATCTTCATTCAACGGCCGGTGCTGGCCACGGTGGTCAGCCTGCTGATCCTGGTATTGGGGCTGCGCGCCCTGGGATTGCTGCGGGTGCGCGAATTCCCCGAAACCCAGAATGCCGTGGTGACGGTCTCCACCGTGTACACCGGTGCCGATCCGGACCTGGTGTCCGGATTCATCACCACCCCCCTGGAGAACTCCATCGCCCAGGCCGACGGCATCGACTACCTCAACTCCTCCAGCACCCAGGGTCTGAGCAGCATTCAAGCCAACCTGCAGTTGAACTACGACCCGAATAAAGCCCTGACCGAAATCAACACCAAGGTCAACGCCGTGCTCAACCAACTGCCGCGCGAATCCCAGCAGCCGGTGATCACCGTCGCCATCGGAGAGACCCTCGATGCCATGTACATCGGGTTTTACAGCACCAGCCTGCCGACCAACAAGATCACCGATTACCTGATCCGGGTCGTGCAGCCCAAGCTGCAGACCGTTTCCGGCGTGCAGACCGCCGAAGTGCTGGGCGGTCGCCAGTTCGCGATGCGGGCCTGGCTCGATCCGCAGAAGATGGCTGCCTACGGCCTGACCGCCAACGATGTAAGCAATGTCCTGGCGGCCAATGACTTCATATCCGCTTTGGGACGCACCAAGGGGCAGATGGTGACCATCAACCTGACCGCCGACACCGGCCTGCACTCCGTGGAAGAGTTCCGCAACTTGGTAGTCAAGTCGCAAAACGGCGCCATCATCCGCCTGGGCGATATCGCCCATGTGACCCTGGGTTCGGAAAACTACAACACGTCTGTGGCCTTCGACGGGCGCAGCGCCGTCTACATTGGCATCCAGGTCACGCCCAGCGCCAATCTGCTCAACGTGGTCAGCGCGGTGCGCAAGGCTTTCCCCGCGATCTCCGCCCAGTTGCCGGCGGGTCTCAACGGCCGCATCGTCTACGATGCCACCAAATATGTGGACAGCTCGATCCACGAGGTCATCGCCACCCTGGTCGAGGCCCTGCTGATCGTGACGTTGGTGATTTTTCTCTTCCTGGCCTCGGCGCGCACGGTGATCATCCCGGTCATCGCCATGCCCCTGTCGTTGATCGGCACCTTCTTCATCATGCTGATCCTGGGGTACACGATCAACTTGTTGACCCTGCTGGCCCTGGTCCTGGCCATCGGCCTGGTGGTGGACGACGCCATCATCGTGGTGGAGAACGTGCACCGCCACATGGAAGAGGGCACCCCGCCCATGCGCGCGGCCATGCTGGGCGCGCGTGAACTGGCCGGGCCCATCGTGGCCATGACCGTGGTGCTGGTGGCGGTCTATGTGCCTATCGGGTTCATGGGCGGGCTGACCGGCGCGCTGTTCACCGAATTCGCCTTTTCCCTGGTCGGCGCGGTGACCGTGTCGGCTGTCATCGCCCTGACCCTGTCGCCCATGATGTGCGCACGTTTTCTCAAACCCGACGACAAGCAAGATCACCACCGCTTCATGAACTTCGTGGACCGCCAGTTCGACCGGGTGCGGCGCAGGTATGAACGCCTGCTGAGCGGTTCGCTCGACTACCGGCCGGTGGTGGTGGTCTTCTCCCTGATCGTCCTGGGCAGCATCTACTTTCTCTACACCTCCTCGAAAAGCGAACTGGCCCCCCAGGAAGACCAGGGTATCGTCATCGCCCTGGCCACGGGCGCGCCCGATGCGACCCTGGCCCAGACCCAGCTCTCGACCCGCCAGGTCTACAAGCTTTTCGATAGTTACGAGCAGACCGATCACGTGTTTCAACTCGACGGCGTCAGCGGGCTCAATTCGGGTATCGCCGGCATGGTGTTGAAACCCTGGGACGAACGCACGCGAACGGCCATGCAGTTGCAGCCCGAGGTGCAGCAGAAACTCAACGACATTGCTGGCATCCAGGCCGTGGCCTTTCAACGGCCGCCCCTGCCGGGCGGCGGCAGGGGGCTGCCGGTGCAGTTCGTCATCGGCACCACCGATCCCTTCGATCAATTGAACAAGGTGGCCCAGACCCTGATGGACAAAGCCCGCAAAAGCGGCCTGTTCGTCTTCCTGGACAGCGATCTTAAAATCGACAAACCCCAGATCGCCGTGCGCATCGACCGCAATATGGCCGCGCAATTGGGGCTGACCATGGACGATGCGGGCAGCGCGCTGGGATCGATGCTGGGCGGCGGCTACGTCAATTACTTCAGTCTTTTCGGCCGCTCCTACAAGGTGATTCCCCAGGTGATGCAAGGCTACCGGCTCAATGCCGATCAGCTCAAACATTACTACATCCGCACGGCCACGGGCGCCGCGGTCCCGGTCTCCACCATCGTGACGCTGGAGAACAAGGTGGTGCCCGAATCGCTCAACCATTTTCAACAGCTCAATGCTGCTACCATTTCCGGCGTGCCGCGGCCCGGGGTGGCCCTCGGCCAGGCCCTGGATACGCTCAAGAAGCTGGCCGCCGAGACGCTCCCCCAAGGCTACAGCATCGATTACAGCGGCCAGTCCCGCCAGTACGAAAACGAATCCAGCCAACTGGCGGTCACCTTTGTCTTCGCCCTGATCATCATCTACCTCTCTCTCGCTGCGCTGTTCGAAAGCTTCCTTGACCCGCTGATCATATTGATCAGCGTGCCCATGTCCATCTGCGGCGCCCTGATCTTCATCAGCCTGGGTGTGGGCGGCGCCAGCTTAAACATCTACACCCAGGTGGGCCTGGTCACCCTGATCGGCCTGATCAGCAAGCACGGCATCCTGATCGTGCGTTTCGCCAACGACCTGCGGCAGGCGGGCCGGCCCAAACGCGAGGCCGTGGAGACGGCCGCTGCCATCCGCCTGCGGCCCATCCTGATGACCACGGCCGCCATGGTGCTGGGCGTATTGCCCCTGGTGCTGGCCACGGGTGCCGGCGCCGTGGGCCGCTTCAACATGGGGTTGGTGATCATGACCGGTATCGCCATCGGCACGCTGTTCACCCTGTTTGTGGTACCGGCCATGTATATGCTGCTGGCCCAGGAGCAACGCAAGGCAATTAGGGCATAGCCGGCGACACCTATCAGAGCGAGTCCTACATTAAAATCAGAAGGCGTCCGATAGCCAAACGCCTGCAACAGGCCTATCGTTGGGGCAAGTCGCACATCCTGGAAGCCTCAAGACGCGAATTCCCGGGGGAGTGCCGGAATCTAAAATGTATATCGAAAGAAGATGGGTGCTATGAAAAACTCCCGCACGAAGCAAAATTCATGGATGTTGAAAAAATGGCCCACATGGGCGGTCGTTGCCTGGCTGATCGGAATCGTGGCCGGTGGATGGCTGGGTGCCGGCGCTTCGCCGGCGTATGCCTCCGGTCCGGATTCGGGCGATGCTGCCGTGACGCGCGCGGTCCTGCCCAATGGATTGCGCGTGGTCGTGATCCGCAATCCCATTGCCGCGGTGGTCACCACCGTGCTCAACTACGATGTGGGTTCCAACGAAGCCCCGGCGGGCTTTCCCGGCATGGCCCACGCCCAGGAACACATGATGTTCCGGGGCAGCCCGGGCTTGACCGCCGGACAGTTGGCCAACATCAATGCAAACCTGGGGGGTATGTTCAATGCCGACACCCAGCAGACCGTGACCCAATATTTTTTTACCGTCCCGGCCGAATACCTGGACGTGGCGCTGCACCTGGAGGCTATCCGCATGAGCGGCGTGCTGGACACGGACCCGCTCTGGAATCAGGAACGGGGCGCCATCGAGCAGGAGGTGGCCGGCGATCTCTCCAGCCCTGAATATGTTTTCTACAGCCGGCTGTTGACCGCCATGTTCGACGGCACGCCCTATGCCCATGATGCGCTGGGCACCAAGGCCTCCTTCGATGCCACCACCGGAGCCATGCTCAAGAAATTTTACGACACCTGGTATGCGCCCAACAATGCCACCCTCGTCGTCGCCGGGGATGTGCAGGCCCAATCCGTGCTGGACCAGGTGCAAAAGTACTTTGGCCCCATCCCGTCCAAAGAGCTTCCCGCGCGGCCCGAAATCAAGTTGAAAACGGTCCGGCCGAGAACCCTCCGGATGCAGAGCGATCTTCCCTATAAAATGGTGATCCTGGCCTTTCGCATGCCCGGTTACGACAGCCCGGACTATGCCGCATCCCAGGTGCTGGCCGACGCCCTCGACAGCCGGCGCGGCCAACTCTTCGAACTGGCGGCCGAGGGCAGGGTGCTCGAAGCCGGCTTTCAACTCTACACCCTGCCCAAGTCCGGTCTGGGTTTTGCGGTGGCTTCGTTTCCCCCGGGCATGCAAGCCCAACAAATTATCGAGACCTTGCGTTCCGTGCTGATGCGACAGGTCTCCCAGGGGCTGGCCGCGGACCTGGTTGAAGCCGCCAAACGGCGCGAACTGGCGCAGGCCGAATTTCAGAAAAATTCCATACCCGGCCTGGCCATGACCTGGTCCCAGGCCCTGGCCGTGGAAGGCCGGCACTCTCCCCAGGAGGACCTGGACGCCATCGCCCGGGTAACCGCGGACGATGTCCGGCGGGTGGCCCGGCGTTATCTGAACATGGCGCATTGCGTGACCGCCATATTTACACCCCAATCGGAGAGCAAACCCGTCAGCGCCAAGGGTTACGGTGGTACGGAGAATTTCACCCTGCCACAGAGCCGCGATGTAGTACTGCCATCCTGGGCGAGCGATGCACTGGCACGGCTGTCCATCCCCCAGCCTGAATTGAATACCATCCAAAAGCGGTTGCCCAATGGGATCACCCTGATCGTTCAGCCCGCGGCCATCAGCCGCACGGTGAGCATTTTCGGCCACGTCAAGAACAAGCCGGCCTTGCAGGCCCCCAAGGGCAAGGAAGGGGTGGACGATGTGCTGGACGCTCTTTTTGACTACGGCACCGAGGCCCGAAGCCGGCAGGCGTTTCAGAAAGCCCTGGACGATATTGCCGCCGACGTGTCGGTGGGCACCGATTTCTCGTTGAGAGCGCTCAAGGAGCATTTCGACGCGGGCACGCGGCTGCTGGCGGAGAATCTGCTGCACCCGGCATTGCCTGCCGCGGACTTTGAGATCGTGCGCAAGCAGGCGGCTGAAGTCGCCGCGGGCAACGAGCGCAGCCCGGAGGAACTCAGCCACCGGGCTTTGGACGCCGCGCTCTTTCCCAAGAACGATCCGGTGCTGCGCTGGCCCACCCCCGCGGATGTATCGGCCCTGACCCTGGAAGATGTTCGCGCCTATTACGACCAGGTCATGCGCCCCGATCAGACCGTTATCGTGGTTGTCGGAGATATCACGGCCGAGGAGGCCGAAGCGGTCATCGGCAAATACTTCGGCGATTGGAAAGCCTCCGGCCCCGCGCCGGATCTGCTCCTGCCGGCCGTGCCGCCCAACCCCCCGGCGGTGGTGCATGTACCGAACAAGAGCCGCGTCCAGGATCGGGTCCAATTGGCCGAAGTACTGGGCCTGACGCGATCCAATCCGGATTTTTATGCGCTGACCTTAGGCAATCATGTGCTGGGAGGAGGGTTTTACGCCACCCGTCTCTACCGCGATCTGCGCGAGGAAGCGGGCCTGGTATACAGCGTGGATGTGGATATGAACGCCGGCAAGAGCCGGTCCGAATACGCCGTGGCCTATGCCTGCGATCCGGCCAATGTCGCCAAAGCCCGCGCCATCGTGCTGCGCAACATTCAACGCATGCAGTCGCAGCCGGCCGATCCCGCCGAACTGGAGCTGGCCAAAGCCATGCTGCTGCGCGAAATTCCGCTGCGGTCGATGAGCCTGGACAGCATCGCCCAAGGATTCATCTATCGTACCGTCATGGACCTGCCCCTGGATGAACCCACCCGGGCGGCGCAACACTATGCGGCCCTGACGGCCGAACAGGTCCAGGCCGCTTTCGCCAAATGGCTGCGGCCCGGGGACTGGGTCCAAGTTTCGGAGGGTCCGGCGCCGGCTACGGCGCCTTGAAGACCCGCGCCAGGTCGTTGTCGATGACGTAGATGCACACCGCCTTGGCGCCCTGGGAGGTGTAGCGGTATTTGGAGGTCAGGTTGTTCATCAGATAGGTGACGTCCTGGCGAA
>JAKAFO010000194.1 GCA_021819735.1 Deltaproteobacteria bacterium | reverse complement strand
CCCTGACCATCCGGACGCCGGTGGGCAGCGGCATCGGCATGGCGGCCCAGCACTCCCAGAGCATGGAGCGCTTTTTCTTCGGCATCCCGGGCCTGATCGTGGTGGCGCCGTCCGATCCCTACACGGCCAAGGGCCTCATCAAATCGGCGATCCGCTCGGATAACCCGGTGCTCTTCTTCGAGCACAAGCTGCTCTACGCCGCCACCGGGCCGGTGCCCGAAGCGGAGTACACCCTGCCCCTGGGCAAGGCGCGGGTCGTGCGCCAGGGCCGCGACCTAACCCTGGTCACCCACCTGATCGGCGTTTCGGCAGCCCTGGAGGCCGCGGAGATGCTCGCGGCCCAGGGGATCGACATGGAGATCATCGACCTCGTGACCCTTTATCCCCTGGATAACGACACGCTTCTGGATTCGGTCGCCCGGACCCGCGGCCTCGTCACCCTCGAAGAGGGCACGGCCACCGGCGGCATCGGGGCCGAGGTCATCAGCCGCGTCTGTCTGGCGGGATTTCAAATGCTCAAGCGCCCGCCCCTGCGGCTGGCCGCGTCCGAATGCCCGATCCCGTACACCAAAAATCTGGAGAACGCCATGATGCCCGATCCTCGAAGGATTGCCACGGCCATCGCCCAATGGATAGGAGGGTGAGCTCACGGCGGATGGCAGGTTTTCGGCTTCTCGATCAACGCCGGGAAAGAGGATGTCCGGGCATACAAAAGCATGCCCGGACTTTTTCAGGAAAAAGCCCTCTTATTCAATCAGCCAAATCAGCAGGAAAATGCCCCCGCCGATGGCGATCAATTTCAGGCAGAAGATGATCTGCTCGCGCAGGCTGTGCTGCTTCGGCGCATAATCGATTTCCCGCTCCGCGGAGGGCTTTTTTTCGTTCAGCCCCTGGATCTTGGTATGTTCGTTTCCCATTCGGCCTCCTTTGGCGCGCCGTTCCCGTCCCATCCGAAACTCCCTGGAAGGGGGACGATGAACTCCATTTTGGGCCCCTGGTCCAAACGGCTGGGATAGCGTCCATGCCGTCCCAAGGCGGCGACCCGACTGCCTTGCGTTGGCGGGGGGACCCAAAAAACTTTTCAAAATTGATCAGCAATGACGGTGGTGGGGCAGGGAGGCGCGCGAATCGGAAAAATCGACCGTTCCGCGCAATGGGTGAGACTGGCACTGAAGTGGTGCAGGAAGCGCAGGCATCCGCTGAATGAACCCAGCCGAATCGTTCCGGGAATCCATGCATCCGGAAAGATGCCGTGAACGGCCGAAGCACCGGTGCGACTGTCGAGCGTGAAGACCGACGCCGAAACATTGGCGAGGGCATAGATAAAGTGGGCGTTGCGGCGTCCTGCCCCGCGCTCCTGCAACCCGGCGGCGCCCTGGGCCTGGATCGATAGCGCCGACAGGCAAAGGACCAGCAGCAAGGAGATGAGGGTCAGTATCTTTGGCTTGGCCCTTAACATCGCGATTCCTCTGGGGAAAGGCTGGCAATTAATTTCGGCCGGCCCGATCTGCCTGTTCTATAGAATAGGCGCACCGAAAATATCAGAGACCTTGCCCGAATACAATCGCGAACCTGATTGCCCTTGAGCGTCGCCAGGAAAGTAGCGGTGCGCGAAGGTGATGTCTTCGTCGGTGATGCAACCCGGCGAGGAGACATTGATTTTTAGAGGCGGCGCCTGCTCCGGTCGGGGCGTTTCTTGCTAAGATAATCAGGGTGGTAACGGTTACCAATGGTATGATAGATAGCTCGATGGAAGTGATGCTTAGGCTGGATAAAGAGTTTTCCTTCATATTACGAAAGGACGATCATGACTCATTTGACGCTCAACAATATTTCGTTCGATGCCGGTCAATGGCCGCTCAAGGCGGATCGACCGACCATTGTTTTTATTCACGGATCGGGCAACAACCGCTTGTTCTGGGCAAACCAGCTCAATGGGCTGACGGACTGCGCCAATACGGTGGCCATCGATCTACCCGGACATGGAGAGAGCCCCGGCCAAGGCATGGATCAGGTAAACGATTATGCCCAGGTGGTCGAGGCATTCATCGAAGCCATACAGGCGCCCATGCCGGTTCCTTGCGGCCTGAGCCTGGGTGGGGCCATTGCAATTCAAATACTGCTGAACCGCAAAACAAAGTATCGTGCCGGCATCTTGATCAATACCGGGGCGCGGCTCAAAGTCCTGCCGGAAATCTTCAATATGATAAAGAGCGATTATGGCGCCTACACCGAGGCGAGTCACAAAATGGCGGCCTCACCCCATACGGACCCCGGACGGCTGCAAGCCATCGCCGCCGAGGCTAAAAAGTGTCCCGCGGACGTCGTCTATAAGGATTTCAGCGCCTGCAACGCTTTCGATGTGATGGGGCGTCTGGAAGAGATCGCCGAACCGGTGCTCGTGCTTTCCGCCGCGGACGATCTGCTGACACCGCCCAAATATGCCCAATTCCTCTGCAAGGGGATTCACGGTTCCAAAAACGTGCATATCGCCCGCGCCGGGCATTTGTCGCCCGTGGAGCAACCGGATGCGGTCAACCAAGCCATTCGAGAATTTCTCGAGGCCACGCCGCGGATATGAACACTTGCCATCCCCCGGCAGGGAAGATCGGGGCGGTCGCGGTCTTTTGGCTGCTGGCAACCCTGGCGGCCTGCGCGCCGAAGCCGGCGACCCAGGCGCCGTTCGATCAACCGGCCGAAGCGTTTTTCGCCCTGGAAAGCACCGGCCGGCCCATCGATCCCCAAAAGGTCGATCAAGCTTTGCTGGCCGCCGCACTGTTCCATGAAACCAATCGGCTGCGCCAAAAGAACGGCCGGCCCCCGCTGATCCATGACTCTCGCCTGGATGCGGCCGCCCGGATGCAGGCCGGCGACATGGCCCGCCATGAATTTCTATCCCATACCAATCCCCATCGCCCCAAAGGCCGGACCCCCGCGGACCGTGCGCTTCTGGCCGGATTCCATTACCATTTCCTGGCCGAGAACGTCGCCACCCAATTCACCATCCAATACCAATCGGGCCGGACGGTGTACCGGGTGCCGGCGGGCACCGGCTTCAGCTACCGACCCGACGGTTCGCCGCTCCCCAGGCACACCTACCGCTCCTTTGCCGCCACCGTGCTGGAACAATGGATGAACTCACCCGGACACCGCCAAAACATTCTCTCCGCCGATCCCGAACACTTCGGATCGGACTGCCGCTTGCGGCAGGAGCAAAGCGGCCTGGATCAGTTTTACTGCGTGCAATTGTTCGGAACGCCGGGTGAGAAGAATTGAGGCTGTGCTTGGTGAAAGATTAGCGGCAATCGAAGTTTAGGTACCCAGCCGCCACAAGCTGCCCAGCGGAGCAGGGCAGCTTGTGGCTATCTGATTTGATACCGTTGGGATGCGTTGTTTGGACAACGATTTACTTCATCGTGCTGGCGTTAAGGTCAATTCGCTTTTATGGATAACTTCATGACTTCACCCAGTTTTTCCAATATATCGCTCCAGCCGCCTTCATGTGCGGAGCGTGATTCTTCATCGATAAACCTGACATGAGACAGCGAAATATTTGTTTTATTAGCATCTATCCGGGTGAAATTCAGAGTCACCGTACTGTTATCGACTACGGAGTATTGAGATGCCCAAGTAAAAACCAGCTTGTCAGGGCGGCTGATTTCCAAATACTTGCCTGTGTGCGGTATGTCTGCATCGCCAACATGCATAATAATCGTGAAGTTGCCTCCTTCGCGGGCATTGGTTTTGACATCGGAGTCACGCATCCCTTGCTGGCAGGGGACCATGAATTTGGACAACATTTTTTGGTTTAGCCACGCATCGAATACTTTTTCGATGGGTGCGTTGATAATTTTATCTATATTTACTGTAAGCTCAGTCATTGTGGGTCCCTCCTCTTTCATTATTTCATCGAGTCTTTCCAGGCGTAATTCCCAAATCGATTTAAGTTCTTTGAGCCAATTTTCCACCAATCGGACGCGTTCGATTTTCGCTTCAATCCAATGGGTTCTGCCGATGGGCCTGCGTGCCACGAGTCCAGCTTTTTCCAACATCTTTATATGCTTGGATATTGCGTTAAGTGACATGTCATAGCGGTCGGCCAGGTCTGTGACACGACTTGTGCCTTGCTGGCAGAGTTGCGTCAAGAGAGAGCGGCGCGTTGCATCACTCACGGCTTTAAGGATATCGGAAAGAACTTTATCGTTTGAATATTCAACCATGGCGTTGAATATAATCAAGGGGCGACCAATCGTCAACCAAAAGGTTGAATATAATATTGGGGAAAGTTTGTGGAGGTAAATATTCTGGATACGAATCGAATATCACACGAATTCAAAACTGCTGGTGCTCCGGATTCCCTGGGTGCGGGTTTCGCTTTTGTCGGCCGGAAGGTGCATCTGGATATCGAGGGCGAGGATTTCTACAGCTATGAAACTGCTAGCTTCCGGTTGACATCCTTTCATTTGGACGGCACCAAAACTTTCATTTGGCCGAACCACAAACCTTCGAATGGACGGAATTTTTGATGGCCGATTCGATGCTATATCCGCGACAAGCTGGGGCCGCTATTGGAGACATATATTTTTCAAGAACTCAAGCGACAGGCAAGCTGGAATGAAACACCGGTTCAATTCCATCATTTTCGGGAAAAGGACGGGGCAGAGGTGGATATCGTGCTGGAGCAGGCTGGAAGGATAACGGGCATCGAGGTGAAAGCCGCCGCTACGGTGATGGAAAAGGATTTTCGTGGCCTAAAGAAATTACAGGGAACCGTTGGAAAGCAATTCGCCGCCGGCGCTGTACTGTATGACGGGGAAAATGTGGCCGGATTCGGCGAAAACCTTTATGCGATTCCGATTCGTATGCTTTGGGAAACGAACTGACCGTTAGAGGCGGTGCTTGGAGCATTAAAGATCCGTGCACGGAGCTACCCGGACGGTACCCGCTCGGAGGGGAAGCATACCCGCTACAAACACGCGAATCGCGGCCTACCCATTGCATATTTAGTGCATGACCGAAAACCTCCTATTTCCCCAATTTCCGAGTTGGGGCAAAATTTTAATCTTCAAGATACTACGTTTATTCAGGAATCCGGGGGATAGGCTCCGCTGTAATCCCTCGTCTTTCCGTCGATCCACAGGCACCTGCCGCACCTTTGCCGCCACAGTGCTGGACCAATGGATGAACTCGCCGGGACACCGCCAGAACATCCTCTCCGCCGATCCCGAACGCTTCGGATCGGACTGCCGGCTGCGAAAGGAGCAAAGCGGCCTAGATCAGTTTTACTGCGTGCAGTTGTTCGGAACACCGGGTTCTAAGAATTGAGTCTGTTCTTGGCGTTGGATTAGCGGCAATCGAGGCTTCCGTTCTCTATTTGGAGAATTGCAGACGGTTGAGTCGAAAGTTGTACGCCCTCAAAGTAGAGGAACAAAATGCCGCCTGCATACCACCTCAGACAAAATGCACTGCTCACAAGCGTCCGGGCGGCATGCCATTTTCGCCCTTTGGACGCGGCGGTTCGAAGGTCTGGTGAATCTACCATAGGCCTGGGATTAGCCGATATTTGATCTTTTTTGCATACTCGGAATACCCTTCTAATTCCTTCTGTAGCATCCTATCTTCGAGAACGGTACGGATAATCGTGACAAAAACAGCAAATACGCCTGGGATCAATGCATAAAGTGAACCGATTAACAACGCATCCGCTAAGCTGGCAAAAATCATGGCAACATATCCAGGATGCCGAACAAAACTATAAGGCCCGTTCATTATGACCCTGTGGTCTCGATCGTATTGAATTCTAGAACTCCCCTCAAAATGTTCATTTATTAACATTGCCCAGTAAAAAATCAGGAAGAATGCCAAATAGCATGCAATGCCAATGATCATAGAATAAATGCCTAATTGAGACCAATGATATCTCCCGACGTCTATGCCGGCTATTATAGGAATTAGCAGTAAAATTATAAGAAAGTAGATGGCCAAAATTAATTTGTCCCATCCTTTAGTTCCCTGTCTGATGGATGCACGCTGATTTGCCAGACCAGGTGAAAACTTCCACATCAGTATTCCACCCGTTATTGCTCCCAAAAAGTGAATTCCGAAAGTAACCCATGCTCTCGGAATATCCAATCTGCCAGCCGCGATAAAGAAAGCGACTGACATGAGTATAGTCCAACGGAAAGGTGCAAGCAGATATTTTATGCCATCTTTGTTCAATCGCTGCTTCATAATGCCTCCTTTAGCAACCACATAGAATCTGCCCTCATATCCAAATCAAAAAAGGAAAGGACTCAGTCGATAAGGGAGACGATCTATATAGTGCTTCGATTAGATGGATCTATATGGGCTTTGGGAAAAAGGATTCTGCACGCTTGGGTGCTTATGGCATGATCGGCAGGCAGATGCAAGTGGAATATATAACAAATACGAATAGATATTCACTTGACCGATGAGTGGGTCATTGATATTATGCTTCATAATCGATAAAGAATTCCTGTAGAAAGCAATTCGCCGCCGGCGTTTAGCCTTCAAGATCCGTTCACCTGAACTGCCCGGACGGTACGGTACCCGCCTGGAGGTGGAGTATACTCGCAACGAAATCACGAACGCGGCCTTCCATCGCATATTTACCAACGAGGCGCCCTCAGCCGATATTCGGCATCAGCGCCCATTTGATGATCCAGCGGCCGGTCTCCGGCGGCCTGTCCAGACAGACGATGCCGCCGTTTTGGTACTTGAACACCGGCGGTTCCGTGGAACCGACGATCAGATAGGAGGTCAGCCGTTCCATGAACGGCAGATGGCCGACCAGCATGCGATGGTCTTCCACCGAAAGCTTTCCCGAGAAAGCGGCTACATCGTCCAACGGGTCGAGGCCGCCGATTGCCACGACCCCCTTGGGGGGCTTCAGGTGGGAAGCGAAGATTTCCGCGGTCTGCCGGGCACGCTTTTTACCGCTATGGCCGATTTGGGCAACCTTGCAGCCATACCCGGCGGCCACTTGGGCAATCCGCCGGACCTCGGCGATGCCTTCTTCGGAAAGGCCTCTTTCCGGGTCGCTCTCTTTGGGAAGACTCTTGCCGTGTTGGACCAGATAAAGCGCCATCGTCTCCTCCATTCGTTTTCGGAGGCCTCAAGGTCCTCCGGTTGGGTTGTCACTTCGTCCTCATAAAACAGGTTTTCGAAAAAATGAACCGATTTCCCATGTTCAAGGATAATTGCGATGGTACGCCGTTCGATAAAGAATGTTTATGACACTTGCTTGGGTGTGGTATTGTTTTTCTATGATTCCCGATCAAAAGCAGCATTGGAACGAGATTTATAGTAGGAACGCCGAGTTTTTCGGAGAGGAACCGAGCGACTTTGCCAAGCACGCGCTTGCGCAATTCCGAGAAAACGGGGTGTCCGAGTTACTTGAGCTTGGCCCAGGGCAAGGACGAGACACCATCTATTTTGCTGAGAACGGACTTGTCATTGAGGGGTTGGACTACTCGAGCCAGTCGATCTCCGAGTTAAACGCCAAGCTTGAGGGGCGATCCATCGCTTCGCGAATAAAGTTGCAAATGCACGACATTCGCGAGCCTATTCCATTTCCGGACAGCACCTTCGATGCTTGTTACGCCCACATGCTGCTATGCATGCACTTTAAAGAAAATGACATCCAGACCGCTTTAGCGGAAATCCACAGGGTGATCCGCCCTGGAGGGCTGGTCGTCTATTCGGTTCGCAGCACGTTTGATCCGCATTACAAGCATCCTGAGGCTACCTATCTGGGCGAGAAGCTGTACGAGATCGGAGGCTTCGTGGTTCATTTCTTCAGCGAAGCCATGATCCGCAAATTCGCTCGTGGTTTTAAAATCGTAAACATTGGCCGCTTAAAGGAAGGCAGTCTTCCTCGCGACCTGTTCGTAGTTGTTTTGAAGAAAACCGGTCCCATCGAGGGGGCGGCTGTGGAGGGAAATATGTCGGATGCCTTCGGGCTATACCAAGATTTTTTTGACGCCGCATACGGTCCTGG
Organism: Deltaproteobacteria bacterium; assembly: GCA_021819735.1. GTDB lineage: Bacteria > Desulfobacterota > Desulfobacteria > Desulfobacterales > Desulfosarcinaceae > Desulfatitalea. The sequence goes on along the minus strand of JAKAFO010000194.1, from coordinate 1,933 downwards.
TGTTCTGGATAAGAAAACGAAATTTTTAATCGCCGTGGGGGCTTCACTTGCCGCAGGCTGTGAAACTTGAGCGCAGATGTCCTTCGCGGTCGCGAAGGAAGCCGGGGCATCGATTGAAGAACTTCGAGAAGCAGCCGCTATTGCCATGACAGTGCAAGCAACCCGCATCAGACAAACCTTCGATTCGATGAATGCGGTAACGGAACATTCGTCTGGGGAAGTAAGCAACTTGCTATCCTCCGCTCCAACAGCCAAGAGCGGGCTTACCTGAGGAAAATAATCGCTTCGGTCGAAGCGATAGGTGTAATAAGAGGTCTATCGATCACAATTATGAGCGACACACTGTTGATGATCCTTTTGGTCGGTGTGTGCGCCGTTACCTACTCGTTCGAGATCGTCTTCGGGCTGGCGGGAACGGTTCTGATGCTGCCCATCCTGGGTTTCTTTTTCGACAGCAAGACCCTGGTGGTCTATTCGCTGCTGCCCCAGTTGCTGGTGGCATGCATCGCGCTGGCCCATTCCCATCGGAAGCTGGATGTGAAGCTGCTGGTCACGATGCTGGGGCTGGCGGCCGTGGGCAGCATCCTGGGCGGCTTTTTCTTCGCCCATATTCCGCTATCGATCTTTCGGCGCATTCTGGCGGTGGTGATCGTGCTGGCGGGGATTTTCTTGATCGTCACGCCCCATTTTCGCCTGGGCGGCGTCGGGCGGCGGATGCTGGACTTCACGGCCGGGGTCTCCCATGCCCTTTTCGGCATCAGCGGACCGATCGTCATGACCCGCCTGCTGGGGACGCTGACGGACAAGACCGTGATCCGCAACAACGCACTCTGCTTTTTCACCGGGCTCAACTGCATCCGGGCGGGCTATTACTTCGTCAACGGCGCCATCACCCCCCAGATTCAGCAGATGTTCTTCTGGTCGTTTTTTTGTTTGCCGCCGGTTTTACTTCTATCCCACCGATTGCACTTCAAGCTCAACGACACTCTCTTTAAAAAGATTGGGGCCTGGATCATTTTGCTCTGCGGGATGGTCTATCTCTTCAGGTGATGCCTCTCTCGCGCTTCCAAAACTAAAAAGCGCCCGGGTGGCCGGGCGCTTCGTCCAATCATGAAATGAATGCCTGATTACTATCTGGCGCCCATGTTCGCGCCGCCCGATCCGCTACCGATCAAATCGCTTCCGGAGGCCGGCACGAGCAGCTTTCCAAGGTTCACGCTGTTGGTGGAGACCCAGGTCAGCGTCCCCGCCGAAAGCGATTGAAAGTCGGCGGAGGTGACGGTGACCCCGTTGCCGCTCACTGCCTTGCCGCCGCTCCACCAGGCATTGTAATTGGGGTTCAGGCTCGATCCGACGATGCGGTCGTCCGAACCTGCGTTCAGAGAGATGTTGTTCAAGAAGGTGGATTTGCCGCCGTCGAAATTAAAATTTCGCTGGGCATTGTTGTATGCGGTGTTGTTGGAGAAGTTGATGCTTCCAAGGTTGCGGTTATAGGTAAAGCCGTGTTGGCCGTTTTGGGCCGCGATGCAGTAGCGCACGGTGTGGTTGACCGAAATGTCTTCGCCGCCCAGTTTGAATCCGTTGCGGTCACCGTTCGAGTTCACGGTGCCGTTGCTCAGCGTTCCGTTCTTGTAGGCGATACAGTACTCGATGGTCACCTTGCCGATGGGTCCTGTGTCGGACTTGGTGTAAAGATCCCAGCCGTCGTCGATGTTGTTGTGGGCGTAACAGCCCCTGAAGACATTGCCTTCGCCGGCGGTCAGCTTGGCGGCGAAACCATCGGCATCTTCGCCGTCGCTATCGGCATTGTCGTAGGATTCGCACTGCACGATCTGGTTGTTCGACGGCCATTGGCTGATCTGGGTATAGTTCGAGTTATATCGTGAAATCTGCAATCCCGAGTCCCGGTTGGCAGTAAAGACACAGCGTTCGA
>JAKAFO010000193.1 GCA_021819735.1 Deltaproteobacteria bacterium | reverse complement strand
TGATGCCGCCCAACCATTACCTGGCCGTGTGCGTGGATTATCTCTTCCAGCATCGGCCCCAGTGGTCCCCCGCGGCCGCCGTGGGCAAAACCCTGGTCAGCAGTCAGATGATCGACCGCGTGGCCGGGGCCCTGGCGCGCCGCGTGTACGAGGTGCCGGTGGGGTTCAAGTGGTTCGTGGACGGCTTGCTGGACGGCTCGTTGGGCTTTGGCGGGGAAGAGAGCGCCGGCGCCTCTTTCGAATGCCTGGACGGCAGCGCCTGGTCCACGGACAAAGACGGCATCATCGCCTGCCTGCTGGCCGCCGAGATCATGGCCCGCACCGGGCGCGATCCGGCGGAAATCTACACCCAGTTGTCCCAGCGCTTCGGCGCCCCTTTGTATGCGCGGATCGATGCTCCCGCCACGCCGGAACAAAAAGCGGCCTTGTCTAAGCTTACGCCGGAGAAAGTTCGCCTCCAGACCCTGGCCGGCGAGGCCATTCAAGCCGCTTTGACCCATGCGCCGGGCAACGGCGCCGCCATCGGCGGCCTGAAGGTGGTTGCGGCCAGCGGCTGGTTCGCGGCGCGGCCTTCGGGCACGGAGAACATCTATAAGATCTATGCCGAAAGCTTCAAGGACGACGAGCACCTGCGGCGCATCCAGGCCGATGCCCAGGCCATCGTCAGCGAGGCGGTGGCATGACAATGGATTGCCGATCGGATGATGGGAACCCTTCCCCGCGCCCCATGGAATCGCTGCATCGACTGATTTTCGCCGACGCCGCGCGCATGGGCGAACTCGAAAAGAAAAGCATCGATCTAGTGGTCACCTCGCCGCCATACCCCATGATCGAAATGTGGGACGATCTGTTCTGCGCCGCCGATGGAGAGATAAAAACGGCCCTCAAACAATCGGATGCCGACAGCGCCTTCAAGAAAATGCACGGCCTGCTGGACAAGGTGTGGAAGGAACTGCGGCGCGTGGTCAAGCCCGGCGGTATCGTCTGCATCAACATCGGCGACGCCACCCGCACCATCGCCGGCCGCTTCCGGCTCTTCGCCAACCATGCACGTATCATCTCTGCCTTTGGCGCCTTGGGTTTCGATCAACTGCCCGCCATCATCTGGCGCAAGACCACCAATGCCCCAAACAAATTCATGGGGTCGGGCATGCTGCCGCCCTCCGCCTATGTGACTTTGGAGCATGAATATGTGCTGATTTTCCGCCTGGGTGCCAATCGATCATTTGACACGGAAGAAGGAAAGCAAGCGCGTCGGCAAAGCGCATTCTTCTGGGAAGAGCGCAATGCCTGGTTCTCGGATGTATGGTTCAATCTGATCGGGGCCACCCAAAAACTGCGCAATGGCAATACGCGGGATCGCAGCGGCGCTTATCCCTTCGAGTTGCCCTATCGCCTGATCAATATGTTTTCGCTCAAAGGCGACACGGTCCTGGACCCCTTCCTGGGCACCGGCACCACCATGCTGGCGGCCATGTGCGCCGGCCGCCACAGCGTGGGCTACGAGATCGATCCCGAGTTCCAGCCGGTTATCCTGGAGAAGGTGGCTGGTTTGCCCGATATTGCCCACGAGACCGTCGAGCGGCGGCTTAAAGCCCACGCGGATTTCATTCGCGAACGCAGTAAAAATGGTGGGGAAATCAAGAACCACAACACGTTTTACAATTGGCCGGTCATCACTCGCCAGGAGTCGGAGCTACGTCTGGAAAGGGTGCGGCAATTGCAATTTATCGGCAATGATCGTTTCAGGGTCACTTATGGGGACAAGGACGCGCCGAAAGCCGAAGCCGTCCAGCCACCCATTGAGGAGAATCCCCCTGCCCGCGGAGGGCGCTCCATCTCCAAAGGCCGACAGTTGGAGCTTTTTTAGTGATGCGAGCAGGCGTTGCCGCCGTCACTTCGATTGACCGTGGAGAACCGCCCGTATCCTCGTGGAAAGCTGCTTCATGTTGAAAGGTTTTTGCAGGAAGCCGCTGGAGCCGTTCTTCATGAATGAGGGCGTCTGGTCCATCATGTAAAAACCGCTGGCAAAGATCACTTTAACGTCCGGGCGGATTTGGCGCATGCGTTCGAATACCGCCTCGCCATCCAAATCCGGCATGACCAAATCCAGAATCACCAGATCGATGGCGTCGGTCTTTTCGGTGAAGATGTCCAAGGCCTTCTGGCCGCTGTCGGCTTTCAGGATCTTGTAGCCCAAGCTTTCCAGCATCAACCTGGCCACCTCGATGATATATTCTTCGTCATCCACCAGCAGAATGGTTTCGCTGCCCAACTGAATGGTTTCGTGGGCCGGTTCTTCCACTTCGGGCGTTTTGTCCGAGGCCGGCAAGTAGACGTCGAACGTACTGCCTTTGGACGGCTTGCTCTTCACGGTGATAAAGCCGTTGTGGTTTTTCACGATGCCGAACACCGAGGCCAGCCCCAAGCCCGTGCCGCGGCCCGGTTCGTTGGTTGTGAAAAAGGGCTCGAAGATGCGGCGCATGGTGGCATCGTCCATGCCGATGCCGGTGTCTCTGACGCTGATGCGGATATAGTTGCCGGCAGGCATGTCATAGGGCGCCACGAAGGCTTCGTCCAGGGCCAGGTTGGTGCTGCTCAGGAAAAGATCGCCGGTGCCTTGCATTGCCTGCCAGGCATTTAAAAACAGATTGACCAGCACTTGCTCCATTTGACTGCTGTCGGCCATGACGGTCCACAGATCCTGCTGGTAGTCGCCATGGATGGTGACCGCCTTGCGGGTGCGTCCGAACATTTCCGCCGAACTTTGCAGGAGTTGGTTCATATCGATGGGCTTGACCACATATTTGCCACCCCGCGCAAAACCAAGCAACTGCTTGGTGAGCCGCGAACCGCTGTCCACGCAATCTTCGATGTTCTTAAGCTTTTCGGCCAGGGAGGGATCGTTTTCGGCCTCCAGGTAAATCAACGAGACATTGCCCTGGATGCCCATCAGAAGATTATTGAAATCGTGGGCGATGCCACCCGCAAGGGTTCCCAGGGACTCCATGCGCTGGGATTCCTGAAGCCTTTTTTCCAAGGATTTGCTCTGGGTGATGTCCCGGACGAAATTCAGGGTGGCCGGCTTTCCCTTCCACTTGATGTTCACCGTGTTCAGTTCGATCCAGATCAGCTCGTAATCCGGATCGATCAAGCGGAAAGACATGGCACTGGGTCTGGAATCCTGGCCATTGAGCCGGCGCAAGTAATAGCCGGCGTCGGCGATCCGATCGGCCCGATCGATATATTCCTCAAGGGGCTTGCGCAACTGGATCAGGCCGAGCTTGCGCGCCATCTCCTTAGCTTTGCGGTTGGCGAACTTGAATTCATTTTCCTGAAAGATGAAAATGCCCTCGTTGGCGTTTTCCACCAGGGAGCGGTATTTCTCTTCGGATTCGATGAGAGAGGCTTCGCTTTTCTTAAGCTCGGTGATGTCCCGCCAGTGTTCGACGACGCGAAAGACGCGGCCGTCCATATCCCGGATGGGATACGCCCGGATATCCATCCACACTTGCTTGCTCTCGATGAACTTTTCGATCTGGGCCGGCTCATTGGTTCTCAGAATCTGACGGACCGCGCAATCTTTGCAGGGCACTCCCTGATCGATCAGTTCGTAACAGCGTTTGCCGTTGACCTGTTCTTCACTTTTGCCGAAAAAACGATATCCTGCCTTGTTGAATCGAATGATGCGGAAATTGCCGTCCTGAACGCCGATAATATCCGGTATGGCGTCGAGCATGGCTTCGAGCATGATCGAGGCTTCCCGGAATTGGTCTTCGAAGGTGCGGCGTTCCCTTTCGGCCAGACGGCGAACGCGGTTTTCATGGAGCAACTTCTCGTTGATGGCCATCAGTTCGGCGGTGCGGTTGGCAACCAGGGATTCGAAGTGGTCCCGGTAGCGGATCAGGTCAATCTCCAAACGTTTATGATCGGCCACCACCTGGCGAATCCGCTCTTCAGCGGACAGCCGCTCGCTTCGTTCCTGATCGAGCTGCCGCCGCAGTTCCTCCAGGGTGTCTGGCGATGTCATGGTGATCGAGCTGTTGGCCATTGAGGCGGGCTACCCCTTGGATAAGATGGTAAGCTTTGCCGAAGCAATCCGATTTAAAATTTATATATGTAATAAGCTTCGCGATCACAAGCCGCAACAATATTTTCATCGCTCCAGCGAATTCTGGAGGCAAGCGGCGCAACATTTGCCCGCATTTCAATGGGCCACTATTTAAGTTTTTCGCAAACTCGTCGATATGACAGTATATCTGTGACGGCGAGATGGGCTGCGGAGTTGGCAAAACATAAATGTCCACGCAGCTTTGACCACGATGAGATGAATGCCATGGATCAAGACAAAGATGCCCCAAAAGGTTCGCCCGAAGGCGACGACGAGTTGGAAAACCTCAGCTCCGATGAAAAGGCAGCCTTTGAAAAGATCATGGCCGAGATCGCCTCGGCCACCGGCGGGTCGACAAAAAGCAATGCCGAAGATTCGGTCAAAAAGAGCAAGACCGAAGCTCCGGCAAAACCATTGTCCGCTGCGGCACCCCCGGCAGGTAATGGGACGCCTCCAGTCGATGAGAATCAAGCCCAACTCGATCAGATCATGGCCGAAATCTCCTCCCAAAAGGAGGCGAAACCCTCCCGCGCCCCAAGTCCGGCCGACAATAAAGCCTCAACCGATTCGCCCGCGGAAGATCTGTCAGAAGATCAGCAAGCGGCCCTGGACAGCATCATGGCCGAGATCGGGTCCAAGCGCAAAGCCGAAGTAAGCCCTGCACCCGGCAATGAAACCGAGGAATTAAGCCAAGATCAGCAAGCGGCCCTGGACAGCATCATGGCCGAGATCGGGTCCAAGCGCAAGGCCGAGGTAACTCCTGCCGTGAGCGCCTCCGGTCAAACGGATGAGGCCCTGAGCACGGATCAACAGGCGGCTTTGGAAAATATCATGGCCGAGATTGGGTCCAAACGTAAGGCCGAAAAAGTGAGTGCCCCCAAGGATGCGGAGATCGCAGAGGAAAAAGCGCCTTCCCAGGATGATTCGCAAGCCGACATAGAAAAAATCATGGCCGAGATCGAAGCTAAAAAGAGCCGTGATGCGGCGGTGGAATCGTCATCCCAGATTGAAACGGAGGATAATTCAGCCACTGAGAAGAAGGGCGTGGATAATTTGACCATGGAGGAGTTCGACGACGAGTTGAGCAATCTGCTCTCGTCCGCCCAAAGCACGCCCTCGGTTAAACCCACCGTAAAAATCAAACCGGCCGAAGCACTCAAGGCCGAAGCCATTGAGCCCGCGCCGGCTGCCAGTGCAGATAGAACCGCCGATTTACCCGAGACCGAATCAGGCAAAGCTTCCGATAAAGAGGGGCCGCAAGCCAAGAAAGAGTATCCGATTCTCAAAGAGGTCAGCGCCGAGCCCAAGCCCAAGAACAAGACCAAAACGAGCAAGGGATCGCGTCCCGTCAGCGGGCAAAAGGGCGGCCGCCGCAAGGCGCTCACTGCCGCGGCGGTGGTAATGGGATTGGTGGTTATCGGTATCGGCGGATATTGGGGCTACCGTCACCAAGGGCGGCAGGCTCCGGTTCCAGTCAAGGCTGCTCCCGATTCGACGGTCACGGTCGAACAAACGAATCCAGCGGAGACCCATAGCTCTCCGGATCATGCGGTCGCTTCGCAGCCGGTTGCGGTCGCGCCGTCAGGCACGCCCGGGCTTCGAGTAGTGGAAACGCCCGTCAGGCCCGTGAAAAACACGTCGGTGGAAACCCCGGACATGATGCTGTCGGCAGCCAAGAGCGATCTGGTTTCGGCACGGCAACAGCTTCAAACCAAGATTTCCGATATCCAGCAGCTCAAGAGCTACTATGGTCGGGGAATTGAAGAGGAGACCCAGAAGATCGAGGATGCCCTGCAAAGCGGTCAGATTCCAACCTTCGATGCGGCCTTGGCCGACAAGAAGATCGAATTGGCCATGCGGGCGATTCAACGCCGGCAGACCTACATCGCCAAGCTGGACAGCCCTTCGAAGCAACTGACGGCCATGTCCGAGCAGTTGCTTTTCATGGAACGGCGCGTCCATATTTATGAAGTGCTGCAAGCGGGGATCAGCGGTTTGCCAATTGAAGCGTTTAAAAAAGAGGCGGACGAAACCATCGGCCGGTGTCTGGCGTTCAATACCCAGATCTCCATCGACCAGGTGGAAATGCAGCCGCCGGCGCTGGAAACCATCTGGGCGCAGATCGAAACCAACTTGAAACAAAAATCCAATTTACTGGCCCAGCGTGTTCCCTTGAACCGGACCATCAGTGCGGAAATCTGCAAGGGCAATTACGAGCGTAAATACTTGCTCAGCGCCCTTTCCGCGGAAACCGCCCAATGCCTGGCCAAGTGGGACGGGCAGGATCTCTTTCTGAACAGCCTCACCGAACTGCCACCCGATGTAGCCCAGATCCTGGTTCAATGGCAGGGTGAATCGATCAGCCTGAATGGGTTACGCCAACTGCACCCCGAAACTGCCAAGTACCTTTCCCAATGGCCGGGCAAGCGGATTTCTTTGAACGGCTTGAGCGAGCTGTCGCCGGAGGCCACCGCCTATCTGTCTCAATGGAAGGGCAGCCAGTTGGAAATGGTGGGCCTCCAATCCATTGGCTCATGGGAGAATTATGGTACGCGGCTGTATCTTTCGGAAAAGCTGCGAAAGCAATTGGAGGCGCAGTAATCCATGAAAAACCACGCCCGGACAATGCTGTCGATAGTCATGTCGCTGGCTCTGCTGCTCTGGTGGGTCTTTATATTGGCTGCCCCTGCCTCGGCCAATCCCAAGCTTTCCGAATTGGAACGCAAAATCGCAGATCTATCCCTGCTCGAAGAGCAGTTGGCCCATCGCATTACCCAGATCCAGGGCATCCGCGGCGCCTTGATCGAGCAACGCAACATGTTGACCTCCGAGGTCAACCTGCTCGTGAAAAATCATCAAATCAAATCGTTGCAGCAGGCCCAGGAACAAATGCGCGTGCGCAACAACATCGAGTTATTGCGCACGGTGCTGACCTATGGGGACGAACTGGATGCCAAAATTCTATTTTACCAGAACGGTCGTGAGCGTCTCGCCTACCTGAGCCGATTGGCCGAAGACGACATGCGTATGATCTCGGCGCTCAATGATTTGAAAATCGATGCCCTGACCACCCAGATCTCCTTGATTGTCAACCGCTACTTGCCCGAAGCCCATGCCATTCAGATCGACCCCCAGCGGGTCACGCTGCTTTCGGCCCAGCAGGTGTGGGACCGAATCGCCAGACAGAACTGACCCGACGCTGGATCTACTTCCTATCGCGGATTCCGCTGATGATTCCCGATTCGGTCGGACCGCTATAGGGTTCGCGCGTAATTTGGACAATGCCGGCTTCCGCGAGCATGGTTCGCAACTGGAATCCGCTGTAGGACTGCCCATGGGCAGTCCCCAGGAGCATGTTCAGGGAGAACAGGGCCGGGAATAGCGGGCCATCCAGGTCGTCGTTCAAAATGAATTCATGGATGAGCAGCTTCCCACCGGGTTCCAGAACCGCTGCGGCTTTGGCGATGACTTGGCGGCACTCGTCCGGCCCCAGGGCATGCAGCAGGTGGGATAGCCAAACGACATCGTAACTGCCGTCGAGATCGTCCGTAAGAATATCGACGGCGGCAAATCGAATCCGCTGGGAAAGTCCAAAGCGTGCCACCGTGCTTTCGGCAAAAGGCCGGGTGGTGGGCAGGTCGGCCACCACGGCTTCGAGTTTTGGGTTTTTGAGGCAAAAGTGGATCGCATAGGTGCCCGGGCCGCCACCCAGGTCCAGCAGTTTGGTCCGGCTGCCCAAATCGACGGCCTCGGCGATGGCGGGCGCTTGCAGCATGGCATTATTGAACATGCCCATGAGGAATGCTTCTCGCTGTTCCGGGTCCTCGAAGGAGGCGCCGGTACGTAAAGGGGAACAAGTCCGAACGGCTTCATCCAAGCGGGCCCACGAGCCGGACAGGTGGTGATGATGCATGATCATGTGGCCGATATAGGCTTCAGCGCCTTCCACCAGGTAGCGACGGGCCGCATCGACCAGTGCGAAACGCTCCCCTTGCTTGTCGAGCAGCCCCATGGCGCACAGTGCGTGCAACAAGGTGGCCACGCCGCGGATCGGCGCATTGATCCGTGCGGCTGCCTCCGGTGCGGTCAAGGCCCCGTCCGACAGGATCGTGAAGAGGCGTAATTTGACGCCGGCGTGCAAAGTGAACGTCTGCCAGTAACTGCCGGCCAGTTGTAAAAGACTACCAGCGTGCCATGTCGGTTTCATGAAATTGCTTCCTTTGTTTAACAAGATATGCAGTCAACTCCATTCAACGATTTCTCCGAAAACGGATTGTGGAATCCTTACGGCTTCCAGATTTAGCCTAACATAATATATCTTTAGGAAAAAGCGTCATGTCTTTCATCAAACATCGACATGAAGGCGTGCGGCCGGTCTATCCGAATAAAAGGCCATCGCCGAATCCTTTTGCATTTCTAAGGATCTACGTTTAAAGGAGGGCGGTTCGGCATCGGGAAAGAATCAGATAGATCAAGGATACGTATGCACCAGATCGTTATTGTCGGCGGAGGCGTAGGCGGATTGGAGTTGGCCATAAGGCTCGGACGGAGCGTGGGCAAAAAGGGCAAGGCAGCCATTACCCTCATCGATCGGGGACTGACCCATCTTTGGAAACCGCTGTTGCATGAAGTGGCCGCGGGTACTTTGGATTCCAATTTCGAAGAGATCGATTATTTGACCCTTGGGCGTCGCAACGGCTTCCGGTTTCGACCTGGAAGTATGACCGGTCTGGACCGCGCGCGCAAGACAGTCCATCTGGCGGCGGTTATAGATGCCAAGGGCGAACAGGTCATCGCCGACTGCAGCGTGCCCTACGATACCCTTGTGCTGGCACTGGGCAGTGAAGGCAACGATTACGGTATTCCGGGCGTGAAGGAGCACTGCATTTTTCTGGATAGCCGCAAGCAGGCCGATCACTTTCATGCCATGCTGCTCAATCTATTTCTGCGGCTCATGTATCAGGCTGAAGGCGTGGGCACCGCCATTCCGGCCCTGCGCGTGGCCATTGTCGGAGCGGGAGCCACTGGGGTCGAACTGTCGGCCGAGTTGCATCATGTGGCCGATAAAATCAAGGGCTTCGGCTTCGAACATCTCGAGCAATCCATGCCGGTTCATATTACCTTGATCGAAGCCGCACCGCGCATCCTGCCGGTCTTGCCGGATAAGCTCGCTGCGGCGGCCGAACGCCAATTGAAGGCAATCGACGTCGAGATTGTGACCTCGGGCCGGGTACAGTCGATCACCGAGGAAGCCATCCTGCTTTCGTCCGGTCAACGTGTGCCGGCGCATCTCAAGGTGTGGGCCGCCGGGATCAAGGCTCCGGATTTTTTCAAGCACTTGGATGGTTTGGAGATCAACCGCATCAACCAGATCATGGTGCGACAAAATTTAATGACCACCAAGGACGAGAACATCTTTGCCCTGGGCGACTGCGCCCATTGTCCGCAACCGGGGTCGGATATGCCGATCCCCCCCCGTGCCCAGAGCGCCCATCAGCAGGCCGCCGTACTGAGCAAAACCCTTCTGAGGCGCTTGAAGGGTGGCGGACCCATCGATTTCGTGTATCGTGATTACGGCTCCCTGGTATCGTTGAGCCAATCGTCGGTGGGCAACCTCATGGGAAATTTAACCGGCAACCATTTTATAGAAGGGTGGCTGGCACGCTTCATCTATTTGTCCCTTTACCGTTCCCACCAATGGGTCCTGCATGGGACGCTCCGTACTCTGGCACTGATGCTGGTGGATATTTTGCGGCGGCGGATCAAGCCGCGTCTGAAACTTCATTAAAAAGACGCGGATGCCATAATTTTAACCGACCTCTGCCTGCCAGCGCCAAGCAGAAACAAAAAAGGATTACAGCGTTGCCGTAATCCTTTTATTGTTTTTGTGGCGCGCCCGGCCTGATTCGAACAGGCGACCTACGGATTCGTAGTCCGGTGCTCTATCCAGCTGAGCTACGGGCGCGAACAAAAGCGATTGAAACCGGGCACGTTCTTAAGCTATAGTCGCCGGGTTGTCAATGGTTAGTTCGTAATCGCG
>JAKAFO010000192.1 GCA_021819735.1 Deltaproteobacteria bacterium | reverse complement strand
CAGCACGGTCATGTTCTTGCCGATTTCGCCCAAGCCGCCGATAGGAATAATCTTCAAACGTTTAATCATGAATTTCTGTAACTTCTCCCTTTGTGGAACTGAATACTCGATAATGCGATCGTTTCAGCCTGACTGCGCCTGAGACGGGAATGACGTTGTCGCGCTGCTGGATCCCCTCGCGCGACGCCAAACATCATGCCCCATGCCATAATCCCGTGGCAGGGGCCGTCCCATCAAATGTGTGCTCAACGTCAGAATTGAAATGCCGTGTCCTGGATTTTTTGTAGAAGGCGGATTGGAAGAGGAGGGAAACTCATGCAACGCTTTCTAAGTTAAGGGCATTCATATACGAACGAATGTTCGATGTCAAACATCGCCGTCCAATCGTACGCGTGCGCGAACGATCCGCCGCGCTGCCGCTTTGCCGAAACGGGAAGCCGACGCGCCGTCGCCTTCACGGTGCTTATCGCCACGCGTGCCTGAAAACTTTACCCGACAGTTGGAGACCCGGCCAGGGTTGAAGCACCCTTTTGCGTCCCCGCCCGCAGTCCTTACTATGAACGGAGTTGGATCGGGCCTCACCGGAACCATCGCGCGGCGGTGATCCAAACGGGCTAAAATAAAGTTACCGTACACGCGTTCCCACGCGTTGCATGGGAACGCGCGGATATATCGAATGCGACTGTTGCCATGGACACCATCACTCAAATCGCACTGGGCGCAACCGTCGGAGAAGCCACCCTGGGTCGGCGCATCGGCCATCGCGCCATTTTATGGGGCGGTCTCTGTGGGCTGTTTCCGGATCTGGATGTGCTGATCCCCTTCGGCGACGCGGTCAAAGAGTTCACCTATCATCGCGGGTTCAGCCACTCGCTGTTCGTGCTGACCGCCCTCACCCCGCTTTTCGTATGGCTGATTCTCAAAATCCATCCGGGCACCCGGGAACAACGTCCCCGCTGGTTGATGCTGGTCTTTCTGGCCTTGATCACCCACGTCCTGCTGGACTGTCTGACGGTGTACGGCACCCAGATCCTGTGGCCGTGGCCCACGCCGCCGGTCATGTGGTCCACCATCTTCATCATCGATCCGGCCTATTCGCTGCCCCTGATCGGCGGCGTACTGGCCGCCGCCATCATGCCCCGCAAGGGCCTGCGCGGCCATCGGGTCAACGCCTTCTGCCTGGCCCTGAGCACCCTTTACCTGGCCTGGAGCATCGGCGCCAAACTGCATGTCGAGGATACCGTCCGACACGCCCTGGCGCGCCAAAACATCGCCTACGGCAACATCCTCACCGTCCCGACGCCCTTCAATACGGTCTTGTGGCGAGTGTTAGTGATGGATGAACGCGGATACTACGAAGGCTTTTATTCCCTGCTGGACGAAGACCGGAACGTTCGTTTCAACCACTACCCCAGCGATGAACAACTGCTGGCAGGCCTTGCCGGCCATTGGCCGGTGCAGCGCCTGCAATGGTTCACCCACGGCTTTTATTCCGTCCACAAACGCGACCGCGCCATCGTCATCGCCGATCTGCGCATGGGCCTGGAACCGGCCTATTTCTTCCAATTCAAGGTGGCCGAGATGGGCAACCCGCATGCCATGCCCACGGAAAGCGAGCGCATCCGGGTCGAACGCGGCGCAGAACTTTTGCACTGGGTGTGGGAACGCATCTGGAATGCCGATGCGCAATTGGGGGTAAAAGGGCTATAACTTTGTCTGTAAGAACCCTTTACCTGGCCTAACGTATTGGCGCCGAGAGCGGTGCGCTGGAGGACTTGATGCCCGGCTGCGGGACAATATGGCTTGCTCGATGAGGGGCATAACCCTATAATCCGGGTATCTTGTTGCCAAAACAGCAATGTCAAAATTGGCATTTCAGGAAGGGGGGTGCTTAATGGAAAAAACCGAACTTATAACAATGCTGAATCGATATAAAAAGAGTCATCAGGCCCAATATGGCATTCGGCGGCTCGGCCTTTTCGGATCGACCGCAAGGGGCACTTCCACCGACCAAAGCGACATCGACATTGTCGTTGAGCTGGAAAAACAGGATCTGTATTTCATCATTGGGATTAAGCAGGACTTGGAAGAGCAACTCGGATCCAAGGTGGATATTATCAGCTACAGAAACACGATGAATCCCTTCTTGAAAAACCGCATCGACCAAGAGGCCGTATATGCATGACCCAGCGCTAACGGTAGACCTGCTGCAGCAAATCAAAATGGCCGGAAAGACAATCCTCTCACGATTTCAACCCATCCACAGTGTTCAAGATTTTACGAATTCAGATGCCGGCATGGAAAAGTTGGACGCTATTTGTATGCAACTGATTGCCATCGGTGAAAGCCTCAAAAAACTGGATGCGATAACTGCTCAATCATTACTGTCCAAATATCCACAGATCGAATGGAAGAAAGCAATGGGGCTAAGGGATATCATCACGCACCATTATTTCGATATCAATGCGGAAGCGATTTTTGACGTATGCCGGACAAAGGTAAAACCTCTGATAATGGTGATCGAAACCATGCTCAACGACCTTCAAAAAAAATGACGTCCATCATTCTCTGTACCGCTACGCGGCAGAATGTGCTTACCAAACCACCGATAAGGAGTGCGCTGACCACCAACTTCAAGGGCGCACAAGGCGCATCAGTAACTTTTGGCCCCCCTCGCTCAAGCCCAGTTGATCGATCTCCCGGGCAAGCTGTTCACGGCTGCCGTTGCCACCCGCATAGCCGTTGATCCGTGCCACGGCCGTGGAGTTGTCGAAATCCCTCGGGCGCGGATAGATGCCCTGCAGCTCACGGACCAGGTCGTGTTCCGATTTGAGCAGATACTTCTGGTGATACGCCTCGGCCCAGGTGAAGCGTTGCAAGGGGACGATTTCGGTGTGGACCGATTTGCCGAGTTTTTTTTCCAGGGCCGCTTTGCTCTCCAATGCCAGCCGGCGCTGGGATTCATCATGACAAAAAACGGCATTGCGGTACTGCTGGGACCAGGCCCGGCTGGTGGGGACATGGCTCATCCAGAAGACGGCCAGCAGTTCCGTGTAGGAGATGCGCGCCGGGTCGTAGTCCACCTGCACGGTCTCGGTGTGATCGCCGATGTGGCCATAATCGGGTTTGGGCGTCGTGCCGCCGGCATAGCCCACCCGCGTGCGCAGGACCCCTTCGATAAGCCCGAACCGGGCTTCAACGCCCCAGAATCAGCCCAGTCCGAAGGCGGCGGTTTCGAATAGCGCGGGGACCGCCCGGTCTATAGGCGGAATGCCTGAATCAGTAACGGTATTGAGTTCATCCACGAACATGACAGGCTCCTTTTGCGGCGCCGTATGGAGTGAGCCGCCCATTTCCGGAGTTTCGCTCCAGCCCGGGGCTGCGCCGCTCAGCCAGAGCAGCGCGCCGAGGATCATGAAGGCAAGATATTTCAAGGGCACGCCTCCCGTGTTTTGAAATGCTTTCTAACAATTGAGACGCCGCCGGCACGTGTCAAGCAAGGCGCCCATTCCTGCAGCAAACGCCAGGGGCATCCGCAAGAAAACCCTACAATGGTTCTTTTTCAATTTGAGCAATGCTGTTGAGCAATCCTGACGTTGCTGGTCGATGTCTGGAAAGGTGCTTTTAACTCTTTGCCGGCGGGTCCGCTTTTGGTATCGTGCGCTTGCGGGAATGAAGTGACTCAGCTGATGTTTGATCATGGAAGGAGTTGAACCATGCAGGATTTCAAAAATGTGACCATCGTGAAAAAAGCGAATATTTACTTCGATGGCAAAGTGACCAGCCGAACGGTGATCTTTCAGGATGGCTCCAGGAAGACCCTGGGGATCATGTTTCCCGGGGATTATGAATTCGGCACGGCGGAAAAAGAGATCATGGAGATTCTGGCAGGCCAGCTCGATGTGTTGATCCCCGGCGCTCCCGGATGGCAAACCGTTGAAGGCGGCCAAAGCTTCGAAGTGCCGGCCCAATCGAAATTCAGTTTGAAGGTAAAGCGTCTTACGGACTATTGTTGTTCCTATGTGTCGCCATAAGCGCCCTTCTATGAGCCCAGGCGTGGCCGACCAATTTCATGTTCCGCTGACCGCTTTTTCCGAACTTCGACTTCGCTTGGGCCGGGCGGTTTCCGGCCGGGAAGGAGATCATGCAGATCGATCCCGCCATCGTCGGCACCCCTCTGAAAGAGTACCAATGCACCGTCGGCTGGCGCCAAAGCACGAACTACGCGGCCGCCGTGCAGGATCGCAACCCCTGGTATTTCGATGACGAACGGGTCGGCGGCACCCTGGCGCCGCCCATGCAGGCCGTGGCCCTCACCTGGCCGATCTTCGAGCGCTTGCCTGAATTCCTGCCCGACCAGGGATTCCCCCTGGAGGCCCTGCGCACCCAGGTCCACTATTCCGAACACCTGGTCTTCCACCGTCCGCTAAAACCGGGCGATGCCCTCACCATCCGGGGACGCATCGCCGCCATCCTGCCCCACCGGGCCGGCACGCAGGCCGTCATCCGGCTGGATGCCTGCGACGCCGCGGGGGCCCCCGTTTTCACCGAATACAACGGCGGCCTGTTGCGGGGCGTGACCTGCGGCGGCGCCGGACAGGGCGGGCCGGATATCCCCATTGTGCCCCGGGCGCGCCCCGAGGCGTCCGCCGTCTGGCAGGCGCCGGTCCCCATCGATCCCCTGGCGCCCTTTGTCTACGATGGGTGCACCGATATTTACTTCCCGATTCACACCTCCGTACAATTCGCCCGCGCCGTGGGACTGCCCGATATCATTCTCCAGGGCACGGCCACGCTGGCGCTGGCGGCGCGGGAGATCGTCAACCGGGAAGCCGGCGGCGATCCGCGCTGCCTGAAGGCGCTCGGTTGTCGTTTCAGCGCCATGGTGCTGCCCGGCGAAACGATCACGGTGCAGTTGAACGAACGTCGCATCGATCCCGGCGGCCGGGATCTTTTCTTTGCGGTGCTGAACGCAACCGGCGGCCGGGCCGTCAACCACGGATACGCCCGCATCGAGGCGGTGCGGGCGTAGAGGAGGAGCAATGGTCCCACGCAAAATGGATCTGACCTGGCACTATGTGGAAAAATGGGCCCACGAAAAACCGGACAGCGAAGCCCTGGTGTTCGGCGACGAGCGCCTGACCTGGAAGCAGTTCCAGCAGGAAATGGATCTGGCGGCCAAGGCCTTGCTGGCGGCCGGGGTCCGGCACGGACAGTGCGTGGCCATGCTTTCCATGGCGCGCAACGAGTTTCCGATCACCTATATGGCGGCAGCCAAAATCGGGGCCCGGTGGCTCGGGTTGACCCCCAAGTACACCCTGGACGAACTGCGCTACCAGATCGCCGACTGCCGGCCTGCAGTGCTGGTCGCCGTGCGCACCTACCTCGACAAGGATCTGGGCGACACCCTGCGCGCGCTGGCCGCCGAGTTCGACTGCCTCAAGCAGATCATCGTCATCGGGGCGCCCATCGAAGGCAGCGTGGCGTATGCCGATTTCGTCCGCGCCGAGCGGCCCGAACTGTCGGAGGCCCTCGAACAGCGCGCCGTGCGCGTGCAACCGGACGACCCCATGCTCGTCATGTATACCTCCGGCTCCACCGGCAAACCCAAAGGGGTGGTGCATACGCACCGCAGCATCATCGCAAACATCCGCCGGGAGCTCGAATACTTCCACATGACCGCCAACGACCGGGCCCTGCTGCATTTCCCCATCAACCATGTGGCCGCCGATGTGGAGATCGGCTTTGCTATAATCATGGGCGGCGGCACCCTGATCTTCATGGACAAGTTCGATCCGGGCGAAAGCCTGCGCGTCGTGCAACAGGAGAAAATCACCGTGCTGGGCCAGATACCGGTCATGTTCCTGCTGCAGTTCAAAGATCCCGGCTTTTTCAGCACCGACTTCAGCAGCATCCGCGCGTTTATCTGGGCCGGGGCCGCGGCCCCCAAGATCATGATGGATCTGCTCGGCCATGTCTGCGGCCAGAACAAGGCGGCCATGATCACCGGCTACGGCAGCACGGAGGTGTGCGGTTTCGTCACCTACACCCGGCCGGGGGACGACCGCGCCACCCTGATGAAGACCGCCGGCGCCATCGCCGAACCCTTCGAGCTTAAAATCGTGGACCCCCAACGCCGCACATTGCCCGACGGGCAGATCGGCGAAATCGCCGTGCGCGGCCCGTTTCTCATGCAAGGCTACCTCAACCGTCCCCAGGATACCGCCGCCGTGATCGACGCCCAGGGCTGGTACTATACCGGCGACCTGGCCTCGCGCGACGCGCGCGGCTACATCACCATTGCCGGCCGCATCAGCGAAATGTTCAAAACCGGCGGCGAAAACGTCTATCCGCGCGAGATCGAAGAGCTGCTCGAATCCCACGACAAGGTGCTCTTCGCCGCGGTGGTGGCGGCGCCCGACGATCTTTATCAGGAAGTCGGCTGGGCCTACATCATGCCCATGCCCGGACAAACCGTCCGCGTCGAAGAACTCGAGGCCCTGTGCCGGTCCAAGATGGCCAACTACAAAATCCCCAAGCGCTTTTTCATCCGCGAACTGCTGCCCATGCTCGGCAGCGGCAAAGTAGACAAACTGGCCCTCAAAGGGGAGATCGCCGCCGGCCGCTCCCTTTGAAGGCAAGGGCCGGACGCTGCCTCTAAAATGGTCGCGCCAGGCAGAGGATAGATCGTTGTTCAACCACCTCATAAACAGCAGGCGAACCGATGATCAATGACGAAGCGAACCCTTTTCCCCGCTGGATGGCGATTGGCCTGGTAGCGGCCCTGCTGGTCCTGGTGGTTGGCGATACGTGGTTCTATCGCAGCCAGAAGCAGGCGGTCCAGCGCGCCGCCGAAGAGCAACTGAGTTCGATCGGCCGGCTCAAGGCGGACCAGATCGCCGCCTGGCGCGCAGAGCGCCTCGCCGACGCCGCCGTCATGACGGAGAGTCCTTTCTTTGCCCAGGGCGTGGCCCGTTTCCTCGCCGATCCGAGTAGCGCCAATGCTCAGCCGTTTCTGTTCCGGTTCCGCAGTCTAAAAACCCATTATACCGACATCCTGCTGGTTGACCCGCAAGGGAATGTGATTCTGAGCCTGAGCGGAAAAACGCAGATGCCCGAGGGACAAATGACGGCCCTGGCTGCTGCGTTGCACGAGCGCAAGCCCGTTCTCACCGATTTGTACCTCGGGGCGCAAACCCCGGGGCCTTATATCCAGGCCATCGCTCCGATCTTTGCCGGCGCCGAGCCGCATGGGAGGCCACTGGGCGCCGTCGTCCTGCTCAGCGATGCGACCCGGTTTCTCTTCCCCCTGATCCAGACCTGGCCTACCCGCAGCAAGACCGCCGAAACCTTACTAATCCGGCGGGACGGCCAGGATGTGCTGTTCCTCAATGACCTGCGCCATCAGTCGGACACGGCCCTCAAACTGCGCATCCCCCTGAGCCGCACGAATGTGCCATCGGTCATGGCCGTGCTGGGCCGGCAAGGCGTGTTCCAGGGCACGGACTATCGCGGCGCCAAAGTGCTGTCGGTCATCCTGCCGGTGCCGGATTCGCCCTGGTTTATGGTGGCCAAGCAGGATACAGCGGAGGTCTTTGCCGAATGGCATGTCCGCTCATTGGAGATCCTGGCGTTGTTTTTGGCCATGGCCGGTGCACTGGCAGCCATCGGATCGGTCACCTGGCAGCGACACAAAAAAGCCCAATACCGGAGGTTGTACCTCTCCGAGGCCCGGCAGCGCGAAAGTGAGCGCAAATTCCGGCTGCTCTTCGAAAACATGACCACGGGATTTGCCCTGCACGAGATGATCTACGACGCCGACGGCCGGCCGCTGGATTACCGGTTCATCGAAATCAACCCGGCCTTTGAAAAGCTGACCGGCGCCCGGGCCCGGGATTTGATCGGCCGCACCGTAAAAGAGGCGATGCCCAAGACCGAGCAGCACTGGATCGATACCTATGGCAAGGTCGCATTGACCGGTGAAGCGATCTCCTTCGAGAGCTATTCTCAAGAGATTGGCCGGTATTTCGAGGCGCGGGCGTTTTCTCCGGCCAAAGACACATTTGCCGTGGTGTTCTCCGATATCACCGAACGCAAGCGGGCCGAACAAAGTATCGCGGCCAAGAACAAAGAACTCGAACAGATCATCTATGCCGCCTCCCACGACCTGCGTTCGCCCCTGGTGAATGTGGATGGTTACGGCCGGGAGCTGGCGTATGCCCTGGAGGCGGTCCAAGGCGCCATGGCGGTCGGAAATGCTTCTCCGGACAGCGTCGCGACCGCGGTGCGAGCAGCGCTGCCGGAGATGACCAGCGCCCTTGGCTATATCCGCAACAGCACACGGCAGATGGACGCCCTGCTCAAGGGACTGCTGAAGTTGTCCCGTTTGGGCCGGGCCGCGCTGTC
This sequence comes from Deltaproteobacteria bacterium, assembly GCA_021819735.1. GTDB lineage: Bacteria > Desulfobacterota > Desulfobacteria > Desulfobacterales > Desulfosarcinaceae > Desulfatitalea. Next base: position 1,788 of record JAKAFO010000192.1, on the reverse strand, counting down.
CATCGGGCCGCTGGACATGAACCGACTGGTCGCCCGGGTCCTCGCCTCATTTGAATTTGCGGTCAAGCAAGCCGGTGTCAGCCTGCGGGTATCCGATTTACCGCCCTGTGAGGGGGACGAAGTTCAACTCACCCAGGTGTTCGCGAATCTGGTGGACAATGCGCTGAAATTTCTCGATCCGGCGCGGCCGGGCATAATACGGATCAGCGGTGCCATCGAACACGGACAGGCCCGCTATTGCGTCGAGGACAACGGCATCGGCATCGCCCCGGAAGCGCAGGCGACGATCTTCGAACTCTTCCACCGCCTCGATCCATCCGGGCCGGAAGGCGAAGGTCTGGGGCTGACCCTCGTCCGCCAGATTCTCGGCCGGTTAGGCGGCCGGATCCAAGTGGAATCCCGTCCCGGCGAGGGCAGCCGGTTCCACGTGACGCTGCCGTGTGCCACGCTCAAGCAGTAATCGGATAAACTGTTTTCCCCAATAGAGGAGCGCCAGACATGAACAAAGAGGTCATCATTCTCGTGGCCGAAGACGACGAAGGTCACGCCGGGCTGATCCACAAGAACCTGGCCCGGGCCGGTATCGCCAACGAGATTCGGCATTTCAGGGATGGTCAGGAGATCTCGGATTTTCTTTTTCGTGAAGGCGGCGGGCCGCACCGCCAGTCCGGCAAGGCCTATGTTTTGCTGCTGGACATTCGCATGCCCAGGCTGGATGGCACGAAGGTTCTCGAGCGGGTCAAGGCCGACCCGGAATTGCGCAAGATTCCCGTGATCATGATCACCACCACCGACGATCCGCGCGAGGTCGCGCATTGCCACGCCCTTGGATGCAGCAACTACATCACCAAGCCGGTGGAGTACGATGCTTTCGTGAACGCTATCCGGCAGTTGGGGCTCTTTTTGTCCGTGGTGCAGGTGCCGCAAGTAAACGGGGAGCATTAATCGCCGCCAGGAGTCAATGATATGGATGAGATAACCAATGCCGCCAGTTCAACGCCCAGGCGTGTACTGGTCGTTGAAGACGATGAGGGACTGCGCACCCTAATCGTCAAGTCGTTGAACAAGGCGGGTTTCGACGCCCAAGGCGCCGCAAATGGCGCCGAGGCCGTACAACGCGCCGCGGCGGAACCCGCCCTGGTGCTCCTGCTGGACCAGAAGCTGCCCGACATGACCGGGCGCGACATCGTCCAGGCTCTGTCCCAGCGGGGCATCCCGGCGCACTTTATCGTCATGACGGGCCAGGGCGACGAACGGCTGGCCGTGGAGATGATGAAGCTCGGCGCGGCGGACTACCTGGTCAAGGACCTGGAGTTGAACGACCGCCTGCCCAGTGTCCTGGAGCGGGTGTTCCATACCCTCGAGACGGAGCGCAAACTTCTTGCATCGCAAGAAGCATTGCGGGAGAGTGAAGAAAAACATCGCATCCTGCTGGACGAGTCCAGCGATCCCATTTTCGCCTTTAACCCGGATGGGCAGTACCGCTACGTGAACAAGGCTTTTGCGCTGGGCGTGGGGCGAAAACAGGAAGAGATAATCGGCAAAAAGATCTGGGATATCTTTACAAAAGATGAAGCGGACAAGCGCTACGCGGCAGTCAAGTGGGTGTTCGAGAACAAAGTTGCCAAAATTATCGAAGTCCGCGTGCCGCGCCCGGAAGGCGATCAATACTACCTCACCACGGTAAAGCCGATCTTGAATGCGCAGGGCGAGGTCACTGTCGCCATATGCGTTTCGAAGAACATCACCGAACGCAAAATGGCGGAAGAGGCCTTGCGGGTCAGTGAA
>JAKAFO010000191.1 GCA_021819735.1 Deltaproteobacteria bacterium | reverse complement strand
TTCCGAAGCCTGATCGCTTGCTTCCGCCACGGCCAGGCTGGTTGCTGCCATCGCAGCATCAAGCACAATTCGATCTTCCAAACGGATGATTCGCATTGCCATGGTCTTCCCTTTGTCTGAAACCGTCCAATAGAAAAATAATGGTAGCGTTTATTCATCGGCCGATATGCAGGCAAACTTGATACAACTTTCATTTCGATAGTTTTACTCTCAAGTATCAACCCGCACAGGCCGACATTGTCTTAAAAAGGGTGTCTTGCACCACCTGTGGGTATACGGTCTCTCAACGTTACGTGTGTGGGGTAATATCCATCTGGTGGTATTGGCGCCGGAAGAAAAGAGCCGTGCCTTGCAATACTTGTTTCTGAAGACATCGAAGCTAACAGGGTATTTTTTATCCGCGGTATTGCTGTGCGCAGGGGGTTGCGCTGGACATGGCGACCATTTTACCAGCAAAGACAGCCAGGCCCGGTTCGAGGCGATCCGACACGACAATGCCCGAAAGGAGATTGCCGCCGTTCATGCGACGACGGATTCCTTGAATGCACCGTCAGCCCCTTCCCCGGGCATCACCCACCCGCTCACCCTTGAAGAGGCGATATCCCATGCATTGAATTTCAATCTGGATGCCGCAGTTAAGCAACTCGAGAGCGATATTAAAAAAGAGGCCGCCCAGGGAGCCAAACTGAAAATGCTGCCCTCTTTAAACATTGAAGGCGAGCTAAGCTCCCGGGACAGTTACGATGCCAGTTATTCAGATCCCCTGTTCACCAGTGGCGCGCAAAGCTATAATTATTCCAGGGATAAATCCACCAGAGCGATCCATGGTGAACTTTCCTGGGATCTGCTCAACTTCGGTATCGCCTATTATCAGACGCGCCAAAGCGCCAACCAACATGAAATTGCCAAACAGCAGCAGCGACGGACCATACAGAATCTGAAATTCAATGTGGCCAAAGCATACTGGCAAATGGTGGCCGCCCGAAAATCCAAGCAGATGGCCGAGAGCATGGTAGAGCGCCTGGCACGGCAGGAGCGGATCTTGCAAAACCAGCTCGAATCCCGCACGGCTTCGGAGCTGGAAACCCTGGAAACATCGGTGGTGCTTTCTGAAATGCAGATGGTCATGAGCGGCTTCGAAAAAGAGTTTCAGCGACAAAAAAAGCGAATTGGCGGCGCTCATGGGATTGCCGGCGAATGCACAGATCGAGCTGGCGGAAATTGATTTGGGTCCGGTAGCTGAAATTAAGCCCCTCGATATAGATGCGTTGGAAACGGAGACGTTGCGGCTCCGTCCGGAATTGCACGAACAGGATATGGAGGAACTGATCACCAATGACCAAGCGCGTATCGCTGTAGCCCGGACATTTCCCAAACCAAGCCTTTTTTACCGCTACTCCTATGATGCGGATTCGCATCTTTACTACAACCAGTGGCAACAGGCCGGCATCCGGCTGACTTTCGATTTGTTGTCAGTGCCTCAAAAACTCAGTGAAAAACGGGAAACCGCCATTGCGCAAACAATCAATCAAACGCGCCGTCGCGCCATTGCCGCCGCTTTGATCACCCAGTTACATTTGGCGGTGATCGATTTTCAGGATGCCGCGGAGAACTATCGACAGTCGAGTAAAATAGCGACCAAAAGGGCGCTTTTGACCGAGGCGCGCTTACGCCACGCCAAGCTTGGCGACGGTAACCACGAAGAGGTGATAAAATCTCAGGCCAAATACCTGCTCGCCCAGTCGCGCCACTTGTTTGCATATGCGGAATGGATGATTGCCGAGCAGCGCATTTTAAACACCACAGGCCAAGACGATATCGGCACGCCGCATTACATTGGCAAAAACGGTTCAGCGTCGGCACCGGAAATCATAGCACACCGAAAACCGATGGCCGATCCGTTAAAATGCCCGGATGAATCGATTCAACCCAAAAAAGCCGAGAAGACAAGCCCCCTGATCACTATCGCGAAACCTCCTGAAAGGATTCCCGATGAGTACCTGGGAAAAGAAGCCCCTCTGCCATTTTGCCTGCAATTAGCCAGTTTTAACAGTGAAGCGGAGGCGCAAAGGATGCTTGCCGATTTAAGGAAGACAGGCTTAGACGCCTTTATCGCCAAAGCGACCATTCCGCGAATGGGGGAGCGATGGCGCTGTTTTGTGGGGTACTACCGCTCCGCGGCGGAGGCCAGGACCGCCAAAGAGATCCACGGTTTTTCCAATGCGATTGTTATCAAAACCCCTTATGCCATTCACATAGGCAATGATCCGGCAGAAAGGGGCCAGCAGGAGATGTCCCGGAAACTTACTTCCCAGATGCTCACCGGCGCGTTGTCCGATCGCGAGACGGCCGAAGCACAGGCCAAAGAATTGTCTGCCCAGGGAAGTCGGGCTCGATCGGTCCAACGATAGCCGTTTTTAGGAAAGAAAGAAGGCATGCAATCGGTGCGTGGTCTTAAACATACATGTCAGGTGGCGATGCTGTTGGCATTACTGCTTACGGTCTTTACCGGGGTCGGCCGTTCAGATGCCGAGAACAGTCCAAAGGACCCTTCCGCCGATGCCGAACAAGGTTATATCTCCATTCTTTACCCGATCAAGAGCGCCACGTTGTCCAGCGAAGTCATGGGTGTGATCCACAAGATCAACTTCGACATGGGAGCGGCGTTCAAAAAGGGAGCCGTGCTGATGCTCATCGATGACGGCTATTTTCTATCGGAAAAAGATAAGGCAGAGGCATCCAAGGCATTTGCAGCCGCAGCCTATCAATCCAAACGGGAACTTTACAATCAAAAATCCATCTCCACCCATGAGTTGGCCAAAGCGCAATCCGATTACCAGATCGCCATGGCGAATTTCGATATCGCCCAAAAACGTCTAGCCGCTTGCACCATTCGGGCGCCCTTTGACGGCAAGATCGCTAAACGCTTGACGAATGAGAACGAGTTTGTGGCCGAGGGGCAGCCCCTCCTGGAAATCATTGACGATCGCATGATACGGGCGAAGTTCCATTTGCCCGCTTCGATCTATGCCCAAATCGAGGTGGGGCAGTGCTTCGACGTTCGGATCAGGGACGTGTCCCGGACTTTTAAAGGTATCGTCACGCATATCAGTCCGGTGGTGGAGTCCAACACCAGCAGCTTTCAGGTATTCGCCGAAATCGATAACGATAGAAACAGCATCCGGTCCGGCATGACCGCCTATGTCATGCCGGTGCCCGTTGAAAGCAAGTAGCCACTATGGCCGCCCAAAAACCTGCACATGTCGCCGTCCAGGCAATGACCATTCTGCGATCGCTCTATCAGCTTTCCACGGACCTGCACGCCAGCGAAAACCGCCAGGAGCTGATATTCAGGATCTTGAACAGCACCATCGGGTTGTTCCCCTATCGCCGGGCTGTATTGTGGTCCTTTGCCGGAAAAAAAACCAAAGTATTGGGCATCTCCGGCCGCGAAGAGATCGACGCGCAATCCTCCCTGGTTAAGCTGTGGGGGCCGGTGGTCGAGTCTTTGAAAGACTTCAAGGTCGTTCGAATACTGAATGACCCCCCAAACGGGCTCGAGGAAAACTGGAAGCTTCTTGTACAAAAGACATCCGGCCTCTCCGCTGTTTGGATTCCCATCCGGTCCAACGGAGCACCCCGGGCGGGCGTCTGGCTGGAACGCTGGGGCAGTGACACCTGGGATGAATCCGAGAGCGAGATTTTAAACGCTTATGCTCAAAACCTGAGATCCGCATGGAAACGGTTTGACCGACTTTCTGCCTGGCAGCAATTCGGCCGGCTGCTGCCGAAGAAGATTACCATAGCCATCGGCGTGCTCTTGATAGCGATCTCGGCCTACATTCCCTTAATATCTTTGCGCGTGGTCGCGCCTTGTGAAATTGTCCCCAAGGACCCGACGGTGGTGGCCGCGCCGGTAGAAGGGGTGATCAAAGAGGTCAAAGTAAAGCCGGGCGACTTTGTGAAGATCGGCGACCCGCTGTTTGTCTATGACGAGCGCATCGCGACCCAAAATCTTAAGGTCGCCCAGAAGCAAGTGGAGATCGTCAAATCCCAATACGATCGGATGCGATTCAGGTCCTTTATGGACGATGCGGCCATGGAAGAGATTCAAAGCTTAAAATACCGGATCGAACAGGAAAAGGCCAAACTGAAGCTTGCGGAATCCACTATTGCCAACATGAGAGTATATGCCGAAACCGATGGCGTTTGCATGGTGGATCACCCCGAAAATTGGCAGGGGCGCCCGGTTCAGGTGGGAGAGCGGGTCATCATTCTGTTTCAATCCGATAAAAGCAAAGTCAGAATTTATCTGCCCGAGAAAGACAATATCGAGTTCAACTGGAATCGACCGATCGGTGTAATTTTAAACATCGCCCCCACCAAGCGTTACAAGGCCTATCTGAAGTATATAGCGCCCCAAGCGTCTAAAGGGCCCAATGGCAACGCCCATTTTCTGGCCGAGGCATTGTTTTCGGACCAAGCATCGATAAAGGTGGGTTCGCAGGGAACGGCCGTCATCTACGGGGAAAAAGTCTCTTTGATCTACTGGATATTGCGCAAGCCGATGGCAAGCGTCCGGCAATTTCTAGGCGTGTAGAAAGGCCGAACGAAGCGTTCATGAACACCTATTTAGAGAAGCCACAGAAGCATGTTTTCCGTTGGAGTAGACAAACCGTTGCCGGTGCTTCGCTTGGATCTCGAAATTTTTTCCGGACCCGAGGAAGAGGACGGTTCGCCGACCTATGTCGTTCATGACCCGGTGCTTACCGCCTTCAACAAAATCGGATGGGAAGAAGCCATGGTGCTCATGCGGCTGCGCAGGGGCCAGACGCTTTTTGCCCTTATACGCGAACTGCGCCAGCAGACCACCTTACGGGCAAAACCCGACGAAATCTTTGCGTTGTGTGAAGATGCCGAGCGGCATGGCCTGACCGAAAACACGCTGGTCCGCCCTCCCGAAGAGTTGCTGGAGGCGCTCAAAGCGAAAAAGAAGTCTCCGCTGGGCTGGTTGATCCAGCACTACCTCTACTTTCGTATCCCCTTGATTCGGCCGGATGCCCTGCTCGAAAAACTATTGCCGATGACCCGATTGCTGGTCTCGACGACGGCACTGGTGTTTTACTGCCTGGCGGGTTTGGTCGGGCTTTTTTTTCTGACCCAGCGATTCGAAGCCTACATATCGACCTTCTCCTACTTTTTTAATTTCAAAGGAGTTGTGGCATTTACCGCGGTCATGATGGTCTTGAAAACGGCCCACGAACTGGGACATGCGCTCGTGGCCAAACATTATGGTTTGCGCGTGCCCACCATGGGCGTTGCGTTTATGGTCTTCTTCCCGGTGGCTTATAGCGATGTAACCGATGCCTGGCGGCTTCGCCACCGCCGCGCACGGTTGAAAATCGCTCTGGCGGGCATCCAGGTTGAGCTGGCGGTGGGGGCTTTGGCCATGGCCGGTTGGGGGCTTTCCCAGCCCGGCCTTTTCAACAGCGTCTGCTTTATACTTTCTTCGACCACCTTGATCTCTACCCTTCTCGTCAACCTTAATCCAGCCATGCGCTATGACGGCTACTACATCCTTTCGGACCTGTGGGGCATTGACAACTTGTCCCAGCAGTCCGGTCAATTCACCACATGGTTCCTCCGTCGCCTGCTCCTGGGCTTGGACGCGCCTTGCCCAATCCATGCGGTCAGCCGGCGCAGGCAGTTCCAAATGATTGCCTACACCCTCTATGCGTGGCATTACCGCTTCTTTCTTTACTTGGGCATTGCCTTGCTGGTTTACCACAAATTCACCAAACCGCTTGGGATCGTACTCTTTATTTTGGAAATTGTCGTATTTCTTTTGCATCCTGCGATTCGAGAGATCGATATGTTGAGAAAACAGCTAAATCGGCTCGCCATCAACCGGAGGCTGTTGCTGACGGTTTTTATCTTATTGCTATCGATCGGATGGGCCGCGATGCCCTTGCCCAGGCAGTCCGAGGCGCCCGCCGTATTCTTGCCGGCCGACAGTCAGACCATCTATAGCTACCAAAGCGGGCAGGTGATCGATGTGCTTAAGCGCCGCGGCAACGCGGTTGCGCCGGGTGAGGTCATTCTTAAAATCGGTTCAATGACCTTACAAGCCGACATCGAGGATTTAACCATCGCCGTGTCGCAACTTCGATCCGAGCTGGAAGACATCCTCAAAAGTGCCGATCGCCTCGGCAGGGTTCCGGAAGTCAAAAAGCAGCTTGCCTCTGCCGAAGAGGCCTTGGCGGGTCTGCAAGCGCAACAACAGCAATTGACGATTAAAGCGACGATCACCGGTGTCGTTGCGGAATTGGATGAATTCATTCGACCCGGATGCTATGTTAAAGGAAATCAGGTCATCGGCAAAATCGTGGCATCCGAGGGACGACGCATCGATGCCTTTGTGTCTGAAACCGATGCCACCCATATGGTATCGGGCAAAAAAGTCATGTTTTACCCCCAAGACCGCTCGAAGCCCGTCCCCGGCACCATCGAAGGAATCAGTCCCATCCGTGAAGATTCCGCTGAAGTCTTGGATATCGGCTCTTTGGCGATTAAGACCCTGCCCCTGACCAAGGACGGTTTTACCGACCGCCTGATATTTGTCGAAAGTTACTACAAAGTCCAAATCGCTCCCCTGCTGCCGACCAATAGCAATTTGCGTCTCGGCACGAGCGGCTATATCCGGTACCACACTATCAAACAGTCTCTTGCCGCAAGGTTTATCGAGTACTGCTATACTGTTTTTATCCGCGAGAGTAGTTTATAGACACTGATTTTAAATAGCAGTCAATTCCCCCTTCCGGCCCAATAGCGCATTAGCGCCGAGGGGTTGTCCGGTTCTCCGCCTTAATAAGACCACATGGAAGCAGGTCATCATTATGCCGTTTCATCCGGTAATCGCTCGGATTGAATTTGAAACCTCTCAGATGCTTCATCGACAAATGGGGGCAATGAATAGCGATGCTTCAGTTGAGGCTCGTACAATCGAAGCATAATATCCGCGATGCAAGGCTGTGTATAGATCGGTCAGGACGATAGCAGATCGTCAAACAAGGCCAGGTTCTCGAAAGAGGGCCTATAGCGCCCCGCTTCGATGCCGTGAATCACCTCGACCACCCTGTCGTTGATGGGCGTGGGGACATCGTACCTTTGGCCATAGGCACCGACCACCCCGTTGATCGCATCGATTTCGCAGGGTCTTCCCTTTTCCAGATCCTGGAGCATGCTGGCCTTGAGCCGCCGGTGTTTGCGGATGGCGAAAGGGATTATGGCGAACACGAAGATCCGCTTGAGGGTCGAATGGTAATCCAGAAGCGCGCCGACGTTTTTACCCTGGATGGGCGCCGGGGTAATGCCCGCCTTTTGCGCCACATCGAAGCACTCCTTGATGATCTTCTGGACGCACAACCGGGACCGCCTGTTTTTGGCGACTTCGCCAAAAGTGGTTCCGAGGACGGCGGACATGCCGCTGAACGAACTGTTGATCAAAAGCTTGGACCATCGGGCGCCAATGAAGTTCTCCTCGATCTCGACCCGGCCCATCAGCTCCAGCACCCGTTTGATCTGTGCCAGTTTGTCCTTCCGCCCGGGGTTCAGCGCGCCCAGGCTGAAGGTCAGACTTTCGGGTTCCGAGGTCAGCTCGCAGACACCATTTCCGATCAGGGTGGCGCCCCAGGATACGGCGCATCCCAGGGTCCGGTCCTCGCCGATGATGTCGGCGATGGACAATTCGGGCAGGCCGTTCTGAAAGGTACAGATCACGCCATCGTCGGTCAGATGATCCTTCAGGTGCGTCACCACCGCCGCGTTGTCCATCTGTTTGGTCATCAGGAAGATCACGTCATAGCGCTCCGTCATCTCGTTGGGCAAAAGCGCCGTGACAGGGACCGTCATCCGGACCGTGCCGATGATCTGAGCCCCCTTGCGCTTCAACCCATCGACATGAGCGGCATTCCGGTTGATCAGGTCGACGGTCATCCCGCCCTGGGTGATAAAGGCCCCGAGAACCGTTCCCAGGGACCCGGCGCCGTAGATGGCGATTCTCATTTCTCATTCCCCCTTCTCGGGCGTGGTCGTGAGCCCAAGTGTATTTAACTGCAATGCATTGACCCTATGGAGCCATTCCAAATCGCGAGCAGTTGCGCCAACATACTTAAACCCTATTAGCCTTTCTGCCACGATAGACATACCCATATAGGCACGAAGCACCCAAACCATGATCGAAACTATATCGGCTGATAACCACCAAGGAAAAGAAATAAATGGAGGCACTTCGCTGAAGCTCAGGGGGGACTATCTCTTGAACGGGTTTTCAATTCGAACGGAGCGTATGATTTGTCCGTCGTTGAGATCTTCGGTCAAAAGTACCGCGCATTGGGCGCTATCGGCGCAGGCAACGATCAACGCGTCCCAAAAAGAGAGCCGATGAATAATGCTGCAATCAATGGCCTCTTTGATCAAAGCGGGTGTCACTACGATGGTTTCGATGCGCTCCAGGGAGCGCAGAATATCCTTGATCAGTAGAGGATCGGCCCCCAGCTTGCTGGTTGCGGCCACATAGAACTCCTGCATGACCTGCGTGGATATGACGGCATTGTTTTCGGCGATCAAGCCGCGTATGAGTTCACGGCATTTCTCTTTTTTAACCGAGTCCGACTGGTCTATGCTGTAGACGAGAATGTTGGTGTCGAGGAATACTTTAGACATCGTACAGATCCTCACGTTTCCAACGCTTGCCTTTCAGATGGACATTGGCCCGATCCATCAACGCAAAACACTCCTCGACCCATTGCGTGGAATCGTTTCTCACCGTCTGCTCCAAGAGATTGCGAATCAGCGCATTGACCGAGGTCTGATGCTTTTCCGCGTATTGCCGACCTGATTTCAGCAAGTTGTCATCAATGGAAATGGTAATGTTAGGCATGATGCACCTCCTATGTGGGCACATGATATGTGAACACATATTATGTGTCAATATCTGCGGGGCAGCTTTTTCGGGGGCGGCTCCAAAATTTGGACAACGTGCGGCATCCCTCTCATTGGTGAATTCAGGGTAGGGCCGCCAGCACGTCGCGGATGAAAGCGTTGGTGCTCCACGCCTCCCGGGGAGCGGCGGCGCCCAGGCGCACCAGCACGGCCTTGCGCGAGGGGATGACGATGACCATCTGCTCCTGGAACCCTTGGGCCGCATAGGCATCGGTGGGGGCATCGGGCCAGCGGCGGTCGGCCGGGTTGTCGGCCGCGCCGGCATTGAGCCAGAAGTGGGCGCCGTACTGCCGTTTGGGGACCCCGCCGGTGGGGGTGGTGCTGTACGCCACCCAGCCTTCGGGCAGGATGCGCTCTCCCTGCCACACGCCGTCCTGGAGATAGAGCTGGCCGAAACGCGCCCAGTCGCGGGCCGTGGCGAAGAAATAGGAAGAGCCCACGAAGGTGCCGGAGGGGTCCGGCTCGAAGACGGCGTTGCGCAGGCCGAGAGGACCAAACAACTCGGCGTACAAAAACCGATAATAGTCCGGTTCGCCGCGCTCCACCGTCCGGCGCACGATGCGCGCCAGGATGTTGGCCGTGCCGCTGGAGTAATTCCAGCGGCTGTCGGGCGGCCCGGCCAGAGGCTTGGCCGCGGCATAGGCTGCAAAATCGGCGCTGCCGTAAAGCATGTTGGGGGCATCGTTCAGCGGCGCGTAGACTTCTTTGAAGGCCAGCCCGCTGCTCATGCGCAGCAACTGGTCGGTGGTGATGGCGTGGCGCGGATCGTCGGCCTTCTGCCACTCGGGCACCGGCGCCGGCCGCGATAGATCCAGGCGTCCCTGGCGCACCAGGATGCCCACCAGGGCGTTGGTCACGCTCTTGGCCATGGACCAGCCCAGCAGCGGCATGTCCTTGGTAAATCCTGGGGCGTACCGTTCGGCCACCAGCTTGCCGTCGTAAGCCACGACAATCGCATGCGTGTTGCGGCGCATTTTTGGGTCGGGTTCGCTGAAGGCCGCGTCCAACGCCTGGTTCAGCTTGGGCCCATCGACACCCAGCCCGACCGCATCGACCGGACCTTGATCGCCCTCGGGCCAGGCCAGCGTTTCGTCCGGCACGGGCCTGGCCTGAAGCCGTTCAGGCGGGATCAGCTTCTGGGCGCGCAGTTCGCCCTCAGCGACGCCTACCACCAAGGTGCAACCGTACCCCTCACGGTAGATGGCCGTCCGGGCAAACAAGCCGCCG
>JAKAFO010000190.1 GCA_021819735.1 Deltaproteobacteria bacterium | reverse complement strand
CACGGACGCCATCGGCGAAATCGCCAACATGATCGCCGGCAACGCCAAGACCGACTTTCCCAGCAACGACAACGCCATCTCGGTGCCTAGCGTCGTGGTGGGCAAACACAAGGTCAGCTACCCTTCGGGAATCCCCATCATCACCATCCCCTGCACCACCGACAAGGGCGAGATGATCATCGAAGTGGCCCTGAAAGTAAAAGAGTAACTCATTTCATTTTCTGCAAAAAAGCAAAGGCGCTCATGCGAGCGCCTTTTTGTTTTCAAAATAGAGATAGATACCCCCGTAGAAGATCATCACCGTCAGAAGCCGAAGGTGAGCAACATCTTCATTTGCCTGATAAATGCCCGCCCGACCAACTGGTAAAGTACTGTTGGCAATAGTGGTAAGGATGTTTGTCTTTGAATCGGCCAAAGTTGTCGACGACTGTCACGACACGGCAGTAGGCTTTACCGCCATTCTTTTCACCTCGCAACCCGCGGCCGACCATCTGCATGTACCGAACAGGACTAAACACCTGCCGTGCGATAAGCACCATGTCCGTCTTTGGAGCATCGAACCCAGTGGATAGGACGCTATGATTGCAGAGTACGCGGATATCTCCGCGTTGAAAACGCTCAAGAAAATAGCGGCGCACTGCTGATGGCGTGCTGCCGCTAACGGCGGCCGAGGGAATGCCGGCGATATTCAGGCGTGCTGAAATCTCTTGAGCATGTTGGACGGAGTTTGCGAAGAAGAGGATTGTGCGCTCTTCACCCTTCTTGATTCTCTCCACGAGGAGTTGGTTTCGCTGCAAGTTTCCGGCGAGGCGTTGGTTGATAGCTTCGAGAATGTTCTCGAAGTCCAGCCCTTCCCATGGCTCTGGAAGCTTTGACAGCCGCTTAATTTCCTCCTCCAGCAAACTTGTACCAGATTCCAAACGTTCGCTGATGGCCCTCGCCAGCACACCCTGCGAGCATAAGCGACCATGCAACTTCTCTTGATCCGACGGGAACCAGCAATTATCAAACCGCTTGGCGAGTCGTCGGCTTTCTTCGTCGTCGGTGCGAAAAGGCGTGGCGCTGAGGCCTAAAATCGCTGGTTCTTCTTTTTCCGGTGTGCCGGACCTTGTTGCTTCGGCGTCCAGCCAGCGCAGCAAGTTGGTGTAACTCGGGGTGATAGCATGGTGACATTCATCCACAACAACCAATCCGGGTTTCCGGAACCACGCCAGCCCATCGGTCCCCATTCGACTATTAAGCGTCTGGATGGACGCGACAACGACCGCCGGCCTGTCCGACTCCTTGATGGCTGGGTTCGGATTCCCGCCCCACAGACGAACAATTCGCAAGTAGGTGTTCCGCGTGCCGAGATTGATCCATACCTGACGAAAGGCTTGCACGGCCTGCTCACAAAGCTCGTCTGTCTGAGCTACCCATAGGACACTACGCCGATTGCCTTCGGGCCTGAGGACGAGCCGAACCGCGCCCTCCACCGTTACACGCGTTTTCCCGCCACCAGTGGGCAGGCTAACTACCGCACGTCGACGCAATGTGCCACTGGCCAATAAAACCCGGATTCCTTCGAGTACCTCTTCCTGAAAATCATGCAACGCCGGTAGCTCAATGGGGCCACTGACCAATTCCTCTGGTTCTCGACGCGCTTCAGGGGACACAGCGAACAGCTCCGGAAATCCGATGGCCGCGACAAAATTGCGTGCTTCGGCAGTGTTCCATCGGGACGGTGGATTTAATCCCTCGGCTGAAAGCGTATCCTTGAGAGCTGAGAGAGTTACAGGGCCGAGTTGTGCGAGCGTCAGTTCCGCGAGTTGAAGCGGTGAACATTCCTGGGTGAAATCCATGGTCGCAAGACATCCAAGCACTTGCCGTAATGGCTCCTCTCGGTCTCCCACAGATAATAGCAATCGTTCTGCAAGTGTTGGGGCTTGAGCGATCTTCGCTCGCCTGGAATCCACCTGTGCCCCCCCTAATATGCGCAAGGCTTCTCCCGGTTGGTGTTTCAGCCATCCTGCCGCGGCAGCTTCATCTAGTAGATGTTTGAACCTATCGGCACGCGACAACCGAGAAAGCTGTTCTAAATCGAGGTGCAAAGTGTTCCGCCACATCAGGCAGGGTATAGAGTTGCCATCCCCTTCAATAACCAATTTTAAGCCAGCTACCGGCTGACAACGCGCTTCCCCTTTAGCTTCATCCCGTAAAACTTCAGCTATTTCAGGAATTGCTGCAACCAAGAACCCGTCCGGCCCTGTTTTTTCCGTCCATACTGGCGAGAACAGCTCAGTAAGATTGCGCGCCCCGCTCTCAAGCCACAATCTCAGCGTGTATTCGTCCAGCGCCACGATGATACGACCTGACGCTCGTGTGCATTTAGCAAGATACGATGAGCTGGTTACGAAAACCCGTGGCAACGGGATCGCGCCCTCCTCTGTCCGAAGCGATTGGGGGGCCACATTGTCCTTGGCCATGCCCGCCCAAAGACCGCGCAAGAAATCGTCCGCACTCGCCGGAGAAATCGCCACTGCCCTGGAGAGCGCCAACCACAAGTCTCGAATCTCGGCTTGTGTGGCAAGCACTGGCGGGATTACGTTTTCCAGCTCTTGCAGCAAAGGTTCCAGATGCTTCCAATTTGGCATCATGGACAGTGCCGACTCACGGCGCCTGGCAACAACGGCCACTAAACGCACCATCTCGTCACCGACCTGCACGGTGCCATGTTTAAGCAGCAACCAAGCCAACGGGTGAGGAACATCTATTCTTCGGTAGCTTTTGACAGTGCAGTGGCCAAACTGAATCTTCTCCGCAAATTCCTTCCGAACATATCGTGCAAGAAACCGCTCGGTCAGCTTTGCGTTTGGCCTGCCGCACAATTTTGGCAGAAAGGTGAAGCCCTTCGGAAGCTTGAGGTCCCGTGGTTTCAAATAGTCTGAAGATGCACTCCCATTCACTTTTGATCGGTAGTGTTTGCGCCAATATCCCAGCCATTCTCCAATTTCGGTGCTATTGTTGACTTCGACCGCTCCTTCCGGAAAGTCACAGACACCCAACAGCACCAGCAACGCACGGTCTTCATCATGAACTGCGAAATCAATCAATACATCTTGATTCGCTGAAGCATCGTTAGGCTCAACCAATGCGCCGGGCAATAAAACCTCGTCCCTCAGAACCCATTCACGATCACGCCGCCGCACACGAATCCGGGAGGCTTTATTCTGGACGAACTGACGGCGAATTGTTTCAGGCGCCGAACGTAGACATTCCCAAAATGAACACCAGCTTTTGTCCGAAGGCGACTCCCACGAATGATGGATAGGTAGCGCTTCGCCCAGTACCTCTAACCACACGCGTTCATCAAGTTGCTTTATCTTCATCACTTCCGCGAGAATCCGCTTCGCCTCCGCATCCTCGCACAGTGATCGGGCAACTGGGTGTCGGCCATTGGGAACACGGATACCTTCAGGCGCGAAGACCGCCTGATCTGCGATAACCAACTGGCCGTCATCCGTCGGGACAATGGCTATCAGGGGGCGAACCGAACTCCATTCTTCCGGCCTGCAATCCTCCGCATAGGCCTCAGCGAGTTTAAGCACCTGAACCGATTGTGGCCATTCACCGGTAGCGATGGCCGAAAACCACGTAACAGTTTCACTCTTCCGAAGGTTTCTTTTTTTCGTGCCTTGCTTGCAAAGCCGTTCCGCAAGTGCATTCAAGCGGCTCCCGCGTTGCCGCTCCAGACAGGAAGGATGAACCATCTCCATGCGCTTATTGTCATCTGCGAGCAACTGCCACTGCCGAGCGAGGTGGGGGTTTTCCCGAGGATGCCGCCACAACTCATAAGCCGGGCGTAAGGTACTTGTCGCATCCGGAATCAATGCGGCATTTTCAATCGCGATCCAGAGCGCCTCAACGAGAGGTGCGGCATCCTCGTCCTTGCGCTCAAGCTGTCGTGGGAAGGCCTCCAGAATGCGGCCGGGGTCGATGTCCGTTTGCAGCTTCGGCAATGTATCCACGATTAGCCGTGCTGCTTCATGCATCATCGTGGTGTTCCACTCCCCGCCGATGATCGCATTACGGTCGCTGTTCAGCTTCCAAGGCGCGTTCAGAATGCCCGGCAGGTAAGTCGGCGTGTGTGTTGGAAAAAAGGCCCAGAAGCGTCCAGCCTCCTCACGTTTGCCTTCAAGCGGGATCGCCCAAGCCAGAGGCACCGAATCCCGTGCGTGGATATGCGTCGCATCGTCTAATGCGCGAGCATCGGCAATGGTGAGGTCTCGTTTAGCGATATGCCAGCTTGATGTTCCACTTCCGTCGTGCAGCAGACATCTGTTGTTATCCGGTTCGACCCTGACTTCCCTCGATGGTTTCTGCCCGTCATCAAGGAGCAAAATGGTTGTCACGGGAAAGAAGAGCAAAAACTCGGCCGGGAAGGTTCGGATTTCTTCCTGCAGATGTTCGAGGATGCCGGGTGTTTGAACTTCGGCGCGCACGATAGTCTCAGCCCACGCCAATTCATCGAGAACACCATCGACACTTTGTTCGTTTTTGGCCAACGGCCACGCCAGCCGGAGAGCAGGCGCCACGGATACGTTGAATTCCCGTTTCAGAGCGCCCTGGCGCAGGGCAGGATCGAATCGGAAGGCCCCAGATGTCCTCGTAAAAATATCTATGGTTCCGCCGAGCCTTAGCAACGACTTGAAACCGAGCCCGAACCGCCCAATCTGGTTTCCTCTTTTAGGTGACGAATGAGAGCTGAGAAGTGCGTCTATGCCATCCTCGCTCAATGAGGCACCGCTGTTGGCAACGTATAGGCGTGACTCCCGAAGCAAAACATGAATCCGATTGTCCGCTGCCGGCGGCAAGCCATGTTCATGGGCTTCGAGAATCGCATCAGCACCGTTCTGTACAAGCTCCATGACCTGACGATAGCCATAACCGCCAGCCAGTACCGTCTGTTCGATTCCGTAGTGCTCTATTAGCAGGCGAGGCAAGCTACGATATGCGTCTCGTAGTGCTGCATTATGTTTTTCAATGAATAATCTCATTGGTACCTTCTGGTAGGTATGGGCGGTCCAACGCTTTTTGCTCTGAGAAGGCCTAACCTTCGGCATAAGCCACGCTGCCGGCAATCGTCCAGGGCAGCGCTACCGCGCTTCTCGACATCAGGCTTGAAGCGCATGTTCGGCAATGACACAAAAATTCAACCTGGCGCATAGGACATGCATCTACAAAAATCATTTTGGTTAAATCTAACTATTTGATTTTCCATATATTTACAATTAATCACCAACCGCCATAAGGAGTCTACCATGTTAAGCGACCTATCGCTTCGCAATGATGGTCCGGACTTCGCCATTATTTTTATGCTTGTTTTAGATAGGGTGAGGCACTAACGCTTGCGCTCACGACGGGGTTTCTCGGTTCCCGCCGGAGCGATTGGTTCAGTATTTTGTATATCCCATAGAATCGTATCGGAACTAAAGTCTTGTTCGTGCGGCCACATGATGCCGTGGTGCGCGGGGCGAACAAGACGAAAATAAGATTCGTCCGCGAGTTCCTTGAATGCGCTGCCGCGCAGATAGGGTTTTACGTCGAAAATTCCCGAGATGCCGCTACTCGTGAGGATATCGACCCGGTAATCATTCAGCGGAGTGGCTTTGATGATTTTGTCCATTTCCATCCCCCCTTTTTTATTTCAACGGATCAATCTTGAAGACGGGTTCTCCGGCAACGGCCAATTTCCAGTTGGCTATCAGATCTTCCTTGTGAATTTCGATCCATGCTTGCACAAGTTTCATTTTGGACGGCGGTAGGCTGCCGCTAAGAACATCACCATCGTCAATGGCTATTGAGGCCACCTCGTCCCCATATTCCGCGTGAATATGGGGACGAGTGTGCTTCTTGTTATCGTAAAAATACATCAAAATAAGTATTCCGTAAAACATGGATATGGTCGGCATGTTCTATCCTCTGGTTTTTTTACTTTCCCGAGATGATGTCGTACGCCTTCTCCAGCGCCATGTCCAAATTCTCCGGTTTGGTGCCGCCGGCCTGGGCCATGTCGGGCCGGCCGCCGCCGCCGCCACCCACCAGGGCCGACAGGGCCTTGACGATCTGGCCGGCGTGATAGCGTTTTTCAAGATCCTTGCTGACGATGACGATCAGCAGGGCTTTTTCGCCGGCGGCACTGCCCAGTACCACCACACCCGATTTGATCCGGTCTTTGAAGCGGTCGGCCAGATCGCGCAGAGCGGCCGGCGAATCCACGGCCACGCGTTTGACCAGCACGGCCACGCCGTCGATCATGCGCGGCGCGTCCTCGTCGGCCTGGGCCTTGGTGTCGGCCAGGGAGGCCTTAAGCTTCTCGATCTCCTTTTCAGCCGCCTTCTGGCCGCTGATCGCCTGCTGTACCCGGGCCACCACCTCGTCGGGCTTGACGCGCAGCAACTGCCCCACTTGCTGGACTTGGCGCACTGCCTCCTGCACATGGGCCAGGGCCGCTTCGCCGGTCAGGGCTTCGATGCGCCGCACGCCGGCGGCCACGCTGGTCTCGGCGACGATCTTAAACAGGCCGATGTCGCCGGTGCGGCCCACGTGGGTGCCGCCGCACAGCTCCTTGCTCAAATCGGCCAGGGTCACCACGCGCACGCGGTCGCCGTACTTCTCTTCGAAGAGCGCCATGGCCCCGGATTGCAGGGCCTCGTCGGCGGCCATCTCCATGGTGTTCACCGCCACATTGGCGCGAATGCCGGCATTGACCATGGCTTCGATACGCTCCAGGCTTTCGGGCGCCACCTGGGAAAAGTGGGAAAAGTCGAAGCGTAGGCGGTCGGGCGCTACCAGGGAGCCGGCCTGCTTGACATGCTCGCCCAGCACCTGGCGCAAGGCGGCGTGCAACAGATGGGTGGCCGTGTGGTTGCAGGCCGTGGCGTTGCGCTTGTCCGCATCCACGCGCAGGGTGACCGTCTGGCCCTTGACGATGCGGCCGTCGGCGACGGTGCCTTTGTGGATGATCACGCCCGTGGGGTCCTTGATGGTGCGGGTCACCGTCAGGTTCAGCCCTTCGGCGAATATGGCGCCTTGATCGCCCACCTGGCCGCCCGATTCGCCGTAGAAGGGCGTGGCCGCGGTGACCACCTCCACCTGCTCGCCGGCCGCGGCTTCGGTAAGCTCTTTGCCGTCACGCGCCAGCAGCAGCACTTGGGAAGTGGTCTCCAGCCCCTGGTAGCCGGTGAACTCCGGCTTGATCGCCTGGGCCGCCAGCCCCTTGTAGGCATCGCCAATGGCATCGAACGAGACTTTGGACCGGCTGCGCGTGCGCTGGGCCTCCATGTGGGTTTCGAAGCCCTTCAAATCCACGCCCATGCCGGTGTCGCGCACCACGTCCTGGACGATGTCCACGGGAAAGCCGAAGGTGTCGTAGAGCTTGAAGATCAGGTCGCCGGGGATCTGCTTTTGGCCCTTGGCCTGCAAATCGGCCAGGCTCTCGTTGAGCAGCTTGAGGCCGTTGTCCAGCGTCTCCATGAAGCGTTGCTCTTCGTTGAGAATTACGTTGCGGATAAAGGCCGACGATTCGCTCAACTCGGGGTAGGCCGACTTCATGATGGCGAAGACCGTCGCCGCGGTTTCGTGCAGGAAGGGCTTTGCCAGGCCGATGTTGCGGCCGTAGCGGATGGCCCGGCGCATGATGCGCCGCAGCACGTAACCGCGGCCCTCGTTGGACGGCAGCACGCCGTCGCCGATCAGAAAGGCGGCGGCCCGGCTGTGGTCGGCGATGACCTTCATGGCCACGTCCACAGCACCATCCTGGCCAAAGGCACGCTGGGCCAGTTCTTCCGTCCGGGCGATGATCGGCCGGATCAGATCGGTATCATAATTGGTAGCCTGATTCTGGAGGACCGAGGCCAGTCGTTCGAGCCCCATGCCGGTATCGATGCTCGGCTTGGGCAGCGGGGTCATGCCGTTGGCGTCCTGGTTGTACTGCATGAACACCAGGTTCCAGATCTCCAGGAAGCGGTCGCAGTCGCAATCCACGCCGCAATCGGGCTTGCCGCAGCCGAAGGCCGCGCCGCGGTCGATGTGAATCTCGCTGCACGGACCGCAAGGCCCGGTGTCGCCCATGGCCCAGAAGTTATCCTTCTTGCCCAGGCGCACCATGCGCTCAGCGGGAATACCGATGCGTTTATGCCACAGATCGTAGGCTTCGTCGTCGTCGGTATAGACCGAGGCCCAGAGTTTGTCGGACGGCAGGCCGTAGCCATTGGTCAGAAGGTCCCAGGCAAAATCGACGGCCTTTTCCTTGAAGTAATCGCCGAACGAGAAGTTGCCCAGCATTTCGAAGAAGGTGTGATGCCGGGCGGTATAGCCCACGTTCTCCAAGTCGTTGTGCTTGCCGCCGGCGCGCACGCACTTCTGGGAGGTGGCGGCACGCACATAGTCGCGCTTCTCCTCGCCCATGAAGGTGCGCTTGAACTGGACCATGCCGGCATTGGTGAACAGCAGCGTGGGATCGTCCTGGGGCACCAGGGAAGAACTGCGCACCACCCGGTGGTTGTGCTTCTCGAAGTAGTCGAGGAATATCTTGCGAATCTGGTTACCTGTCATACCGCTCCATCCTTGCCGGGCCACACGGCATCTACTTGCTGCCTCTACTTTCAGTGTTCCGCTTTCAACCTTCCTCGACCACCGTTGTGGCATCATCGCCGCTCTTTTTGACGATGCCCACCGACCCGCGCACCTTCTCGTCGATGGTCGTGAAGAGATCGGGGTTGTCGGTGAGGAACGTCTTCACGTTCTCGCGTCCCTGGCCGATGCGCTCACCGTTGTAGGAGTACCAGGCGCCGCTCTTTTCGATGATGCCGGCCTCCACGCCGATGTCGAGCAGATCGCCCACCTGGGAGATGCCTTCGCCGTACATGATGTCGAACTCGGCCTCCTTGAAGGGCGGGGCCATCTTGTTCTTCACCACTTTGACCCGGGTGCGGCTGCCGATGACCTCCTGGCCGTTTTTGATCTGGCCCGTGCGCCGGATGTCCAGGCGCATCGAGGCGTAGAACTTGAGGGCATTTCCGCCCGTGGTGGTTTCCGGGTTGCCGAACATCACGCCGATCTTCATGCGGATCTGGTTGATGAAGATCAGGCAGGTGTTGGTCTTGCCGATGGTGCCGGTGAGCTTGCGCAGGGCCTGGGACATCAAGCGGGCCTGCAGGCCCATATGGGCGTCACCCATCTCGCCCTCGATTTCGGCCCGGGGCACCAGGGCCGCCACCGAGTCGATGACCATCACGTCGATGGCGCCGCTGCGCAGCAGCATATCGGCGATCTCCAGGGCCTGCTCGCCGGTGTCGGGCTGGGCCACCAGCAGTTCGTCGCAGTTGACCCCCAGGTGCTTGGCATAGCTGGTGTCCAGGGCGTGCTCGGCATCGATGAAGGCGGCGATGCCACCCTTTTTCTGGGCATTGGCCACGGCATGCAGGGCCAGGGTGGTCTTGCCCGAAGACTCGGGGCCGTAGATTTCCACTACCCGGCCGCGGGGAAAGCCGCCTATGCCCATGGCTTTGTCCAGGGCAATGGAACCGGTGGAGATCACCGGCACTTCCACGATGGGCCGGCTGCCCAGTTTCATGATCGAGCCCTTGCCGAACTGGCGCTCGATCTGGCTCATGGCCGAATCGATGGCCTTGGACCTGTCCACGGAAACACTCATGCTGACCTCCCTATTGGTTGACGCCATGGTCTATCCATCTTCATTTTCATTTTCGGTTCATGCCCCCAGCGCCACCCTGGCCAGAGACGTATAAATCGGTCCCTGGGGCCGCAGGTCGCTCTGAAAAAGGATCATTTCGGCGGCCTTAAACGCATGGGGCGTAAAGCCACCGCAAGCTTCCAGGGCCGCTTGCAGCAACCGGGCATCCAGCGCCGTCTGAATGCGGGCCAGGGTCAGATGGGCCTTGAAGGCCCGCTCTTCCCTGGGGATGCCCAACGGCGCCAGCTCCGCCTCCACACGAGCGGCGGTCTGGGCGAGCAGCTCGGTTTGGCCCCCCAGCCCCATCCACAAGACCCGCGGCTTGCGCAGGCCGGGAAAGACGCCCATGCCTTGCACGCTGAGCTGAACCGGCGCGCTCCCCAAGGCTGCCATCCGCATGGCTTGGGCCACGTCGGCCGACTGCTCGGAGGGAATCTCGCCCAGGAAGCGGAGGGTCAGATGGATGTTGCCCGGCCGCACCCAGCGCAGTTTCAAACCCAGGCGCTGCAAA
>JAKAFO010000189.1 GCA_021819735.1 Deltaproteobacteria bacterium | reverse complement strand
CGACTGAAAGGTGACGTAGTGCGGCAGTTTGTAATGGTTGCAGAAGCCCATGGCCTCGATGCCGTCGATGTGGGTGAGCACAAACTCCGGGTCTTCGGAGGGGCTGGCGGGCTCGTCCGCGGCCATGGCCCGGTCCAGCACGGCCATGGCAATGGCCTTGGTTTCGTTGTGGCCGAAGCACAGGCCGTAGCCCAGGGTGAAACGCGCCGGACCTTCGGCGGCCTCCATGCGGGCGATCACCTCGGCCTCGGTGGCCTTGATCTCGCCCAGGGTTTCCACCACGCCGCTCAAGGGGTTTTTCACCCGTACGGGCAGATAGCCCACCCGCAGTTCGCCGATCACCGGGTGCACCGAGCCATAGCCGCGCATGTTGGAATAAGCCAGGGCCAGCAGGCCACCGGTTTCGCCCCGGGCCAGCGTCTGCAAGCGCGCGCTGCGCGGGGCCGGAAAGCGCAGGGCGTCGCGGGTGACGTCGAAGATTTCCCGGGGGGCGTCGGCCGCTGCCGGGCCACGGCCGACCAGCAGACCCTCCCGGCGCAGCATCTCCACCACCTTGGGAAAACGCTCGGGCAGGGGGGCCAGCCCCTGGATATCCGTCAGATAGGAGTGCAAGGCGGCCTGGACCCCGGCCCGGGATTCGTCGCGCAGCTCGAAGTCCAGCAGCCGCAGGGTATAGTCGGGGGTCGGCCCCAGGATCTGACCGCCGGGGATCTCCTTGAAGGCCGCCGAGATGCGCCGGATCACGCGCATCTGTTCGGTGCGGATGGGTTCGGAATAGCCGGCCCGGGGCAGCGTGGTGCGATAGGCGCGCAGGATGAAGGCCGCTTCCAAGGTGTCGCCGGCCGCCTGCTTGAAGGCCAGGGCCGCCAGCTCCGGCGCGTAGAGCGAGCCCTCGCCCATGATGCGATCCACCGCCAGGTAAAGCTGGTCACGGATCTGCTCGGGCCGCAGCGGTTCGTCGCTGCCGCCGGTCCGTTCGGCCCGCAGAAATTGTTCGGCGTGTGCGATGGCCCCTTCGCCGCCTTTGACCGCCACGTAGCCCATGGCCTTACATCACCTCGATACGGGTGGAGCGGGGCAAGCTCATCAACTGACCCTGGGGTCCGACAAAAAATGCATCGGCACCCAGGGGATAATCGGAATTGATCCGTTTTATCAGGCGCAGCTCCTCCAGGTCCAAGCCGCGCATCTGGGGTGCGATGCCGTTGCGTTCGGCGATGCCCGGGCCGCTGAGGCGCACCCGCAGGTGTTCGGTCCCCATTTCGGCCTTCGATGCCAGGCTGTAGATCAGGGTGGCGCCACGGTCCGGAAAAGCAGGCGTGCCGCGTTTGGCGCGCTCGATGGCACCTTGGCTTCCAGGCCCGAAGATGAAGACGAAATCGGCTTCGGCCATCGCTGCCGGCCGCGCGCCGGTGGTGTCGCGGATGGCCGCGTGCAGGCGGTCGCTGAGCCCCTGGCCGGCCAGGGAAAAACTGACCTCGTGGTCCATCAGGCATTCGGCCACGGCCAGGGCCGGGAAATCGTGGAGCAGGGCGCGCGTCTCCAGTTGGCAAATGCTTCCGGGGTGCGCCATGGCCTGCATCAGCAGACGGAAGTTGTGCAGGGTGCGTTTGCTCCGATCGGAAATAAAATAGGGTTGCATGTTCAACCTCCCAGGGAACCGAAATCCACCCGCTCCTTGCGCATGGATTCGAATTGCACGGCCGTGGCCGCCGCCATGCGGCCGATGGTTTGACGGCGCTCGGCCAGACGCGGGGCCAGCCGGTCGGCCAGCGCGCTTGCCGGCGCCAGGCGTGCCTGCTGCCCATCCTTTTCGAGGGCCTCCACGGCCGCCAGCAGCAGCGCGGCCCGGGGCGCATCGCCCATAATGGCGCCGTAACCCACGCCATCGCCGCACGCCACCCGGGCGGAAGTCACCAGTACTTCTCCCAAAAAGAAATCGGTGTCGAAGGGATCGCACACGGTCATCATCACCAGGGCCTTTTCAGGCTCCTGATGCACGCTCAAATCGCCCCAGGCCCAGAGGGCATCCAGCACCGCTTCGAGCTCTCCGGTCTCGGCCTCGCCAATCACTTCTTGCAGCGCTGCCTTGACGTTCTTCTTTCCACTGTTCACTTTCATCTCCTCTGCGAAGCGGAGCTATGCATACTTCTCCACAAAAAGCCCGATGTCGTAAAAATCGGCGAACCGCGCCGCCAGCATCTCCCGACTCCAGCACCACCATTCGATGCGCAGCAGCTTGGCCACGATGTCGCTGGAAAAGCGCATGCGCATGGCCCTGGCCGGCACGCCGGCCACCATCTGGTAGGGCGCCACGTCCCGGGTCACCACCGCGCCGGCGGCGACCACGGCGCCGCTGCCGATGGTCACGCCGGCCATGACCTGGGCCGCGGTGCCGATCCACACATCGTGGCCGATGGTGCACCGCTGTTGGCGCCGCCAGTCGAAGAAGGCCTGGTCGTCCGTATCGGCAAAGCCATAACGCCGGCGGCGGTAGGTGCAGTGATGCTGGGTGACCCGGTGCATGGGATGGTCGCCGGGATTGACCACCACGTGGGAGGCGATGGAGCAGAAGTTGCCGATCGTGGCGTTGATCACCTGCCCGTCCGAACCTGCCAGATAGCTGTAATCCCCCAGGCTGGACGCGAACACCGTCCATCCCGGACCGACGTCCGTATAGTCGCCCAGATGCGATTGCCGCACCGTGGCGCTGGGGTGGACCACGGCCCGTTGCGGGGCGGTGTCGGACACAAGGGCATATGCATGGGCTTCGATGGCCAAGGGACCGTCCTATTCGAGTACGCTCCGGATGATCCGAAGCGAAGTCATCCCCTTTTTATGGTCAGCGCGTTAGCGCGTGGTTACGATCCGATTGGAATTGGGTTAGGACGCGAAGTTATCCGGGGTGGGAATCGTACGATCCTCATCAAATACTAACAATTGAAGTCATAAAAGTGTTCAAAGAATTACAATGGAATGGAACGGCCCGGACCGCTTATGGATTCGCATTCACCGAAAGTCGCCCCCATCGCCGCAACAAAAGGCAATGGATCACCGGACATGGCCAAGTCCCAACCGATCGGTCCGGCCTTCGACGGCCAATCGCCCCGGCGCTATATCAACCGGGAACTGTCGTGGCTGCAATTCAACCGCAGGGTGCTGGCGGAGGCCTTCAACACCGAACACCCCTTGCTGGAACGGCTGCGCTTTTTGACCATTTCGGCCAGCAACCTGGATGAGTTTTACATGGTGCGCGTGGCGGGTCTCAAGGCCCAGGTGGCTTCAGGGGCCCACAGTGCCAGCCCGGACCGGATGACCCCGGCCCAGCAACTGCAAGTGATCGACGAAAGCATCGCCCTGCTGCGCACGGATCAACAGCGC
Organism: Deltaproteobacteria bacterium; assembly: GCA_021819735.1. GTDB lineage: Bacteria > Desulfobacterota > Desulfobacteria > Desulfobacterales > Desulfosarcinaceae > Desulfatitalea. The sequence goes on along the minus strand of JAKAFO010000189.1, from coordinate 6,888 downwards.
TGCATCGAAGCGCTGTTGACGCTGCTGGACGGCGAAGGCATCCAACTCGTTCAGCCCGCTCAACTCTCGGCCTTTGACCTGAGCTGGCTATCCAAAAGGTTTGCCGAACAGATCTTCCCGGTGCTCAGTCCCTTGGCGGTGGACCCGGCCCATCCGTTTCCCTTCATTCCCAACCTGGGATACGCGCTGGTATTTTCACTGGAGAGCGAAAGCGACGGCACCCAGATGGTGGCCCTGGTGATCTTGCCCAGCCAGCTCAAGCGCTTCGTGCGTCTACCCGGGCCCCAAAACCGCTTCATCAGCTTGGTGAATGTGGTGCGCATGCACCTGGATCAACTCTTTCCGGGGTTTAAATCCATAGCCAGCGGCGTCTTCCGGGTGATTCGCGACAGCGAGCTAGAGATCGACGAAGAGGCCGAAGACCTGGTGCGTACCTTTACTTCCGCCCTGAAGCGGCGCCGACGCGGCAGTGTGGTGCGCCTGTCGGTGGACGACGAAATGCCCGACGACCTGAAGGAGCTGATCATCGAGCAACTCTGCGTGTCGTCTGACGACCTGTTTCGTTTCAAATACCTGGCCCTGCCCGATTTCAAGGAGCTGATCGTCGACAACCGCCCCGACCTGCTCTTCCCGTCCTATGCGCCGCGCTTTCCCGAGCGCATCCGCGATTTCGGCGGGGATTGTTTTGCAGCCATCAGCGCCAAGGATATCATCGTGCACCATCCCTACGAGAGTTTCGACGTGGTGGTGCAATTCATCCGCCAGGCCAGCCTGGACCCCAACGTGGTCTCGATCAAGCAGACCCTCTACCGTACCAGCGAAGACAGCCCGGTGGTGCAGGCCCTTGTGGAAGCCGCCGAGGCGGGCAAGAGCGTCACGGTCATGGTGGAACTCAAGGCGCGCTTCGACGAAGCCGCCAATATCGAGTTCGCCCGCAGGCTCGAACGCAGCGGTGCCCAGGTGGTCTACGGCTTCCTCGATTTCAAAACCCACGCCAAGCTGTCGCTGGTGGTACGCCGGGAGGGGGAGCGGCTGGTGGCCTACGCCCATCTGGGCACCGGCAACTACCATCCCATCACGGCTAAGATTTACACCGATCTTTCCTTTTTCACCTGCGACCCCCTGATCTGCACCGATGTGATGCGCATCTTCAACTACATGACCGGCTATGCCCGGCCGGTGAACCTCAGGCGCCTGAGCTTGGCGCCCCTGACCCTAAGAAAGCAATTGATGGCGGATATCGAGGCCGAGATCGAACACGCCCGCGCCGGACGGCCCGGCAGTATCTGGGCCAAGATGAACTCCCTGGTGGACCCGGACATTATCGATGCCCTGTGCCGGGCCTCCCGGGAAAAGGTCAAGATCGAGCTGGTGATCCGCGGCATCTGCTGCCTGCGGCCGGGCATCCCGGGCTATTCGGAGAACATCCGGGTCAAATCCATCGTCGGCCGCTTCCTGGAGCACAGCCGCATCGTCTGCTTCGGCAATGGCCAGCCCCTGCCCTCGCGGCAGGCCAAGGTGTACATCTCTTCGGCCGACTGGATGCCGCGCAACCTGGACCGGCGCATCGAAAGCCTGGTTCCCATCCTCAACCCCACGGTGCACCAGCAGGTGCTCGACCAGATCATGGTGGCCAACCTGCGGGACAACGTCCAGAGCTGGACCCTGCGGCCGGACGGCGAGTACGAACGCCTCAAGCCAGAAAAGGAGCGCTTCAGCGCCCATCACTTCTTCCTCACCAACCCGAGCCTGTCGGGCCGCGGGTCGGCGCTCGACCCGGACACCTTCAAAACCAAGCACAAAAAGTTCAAAAAGAAGAAGGCCAGGGAAGTTTAAAGGCGGGGGGCCAGGCGATCGCGGGAATTTAATGTGGTATGGACAGCTCGCCGATCAGGGGTCCTACGGTCGGAATCGCCCGAATGCCGCTGGCGGCTTCGATCAAGGTTGCCCTTGCCTCCGTGGAAAGCGTTTGAAGATCGCCACCCTCAAAATAGACCATGGCTTTTAAGCTCTCACTGGGTTGAAAATTACTCCCGTACATGGCGCGGGCAGCCGCCAATCCCTTATCCAGGCGGACTCCCGCAACGATCATAGCCGCTATGTCCAGATAATCTTTTGCCTCGACGCGCTGCAGGATAACCTTGAGTTTCGTTGCCATCAGATCATCGAGGGAGGCGACGATCAACGAGCCGTCTTCGGTTAGCGCCGGTTCGCCAATGCGCCCGATACCGATACCGCCCAAAAAGGATACTTTCACGTATTCGTTCCCGCTCAATCCGCATGCAACCAAAACAGTATAGGTATTTCTGCTTTCCTGAAGCACCGATGCTTGCGTGATAAAAGGCAAGACGTCCTTTAGCGCATCCTTATCCAGCTCTTTCTCCGTAAAAAAGTCAAAATCGACCGAAAACCGGTGCCCAAGGCGCAGGGCGATGGCCGTACCGCCATAAAGCACAAGTCCGAGTTCCGCTGCCCTGGCAAGCCGCGGCCAAAGCTGCTTCTGCGCTTGCGGCAAAATATCCATCCGAGGCGAAAAAGAATGGATCATGCGACCCTCCGGCGCGGCATGGCCGGCACCTGCCCGGGCTTCGCCAAGCCGAGACGGTAGTGCCAATAGGCCCACGATTTTTCCGAAAACAAGCCCGCTTCGCTGTTGGCGAGCACCTGACGCAGGTAGTCGTCTCCCACTAGTTCCGCCACTGCCTGGACATCGTCATAGTCGCCGATATCCATCACTTGGGCGATGATCCGTTCCGGCATTTCCATGGCCTCTTCAGGAGTTTTCCACCAAATATATTTGGCCGCGTATGGTCTTAAGGCCTCCAAAATATTAGTTCTCATGGCATGCCTCCTATGGGTCATCCAGCTCGACTTGAGTATTATATCACTCTTCGGACGGAGAAAAAAGCTTCCGGAGACGCCGGACCTGCTCCGGGTCGCTGAAGCGGTCGAAGACTTCTTCGAAGCCCGCGCGCTGATGCTCCTTTTCCATGAAGAGAACGCCGATCAAGGCGCCGACGGCCGCGGCCTGGGCCATTCGCCGGGGGCCGTGGGGGGCCGGGATGCGTTTCAAATGCTCGAAGAGAAACCGCTGCTGAACCGACCGGTCATTGAAAAGGCCCAAATACTCCTGAAGCGACTTGACCTGCCGGATCGCCTGACCCACCGGTCCGGGAGCAAAGAGGTCGTGGAAGAACTCCAGTGCATAGCGCAACTGCTTGCACTGGATGCGCAGGCGGTGCAAGCGGTCATCCGCCGAGCTTGCGTCGATGCGACGGCCGACGCGCAGGGTCTTCGCAAACAAGCGGGCGATTTCCCGCCGGGCCACCGTCACAATTGGGGGGCCGCCGGCTGTCTCGACCGGATTAACCGGCTCGGCAACGGCGGGCGCGAAGCGTTCCAGCCGCTCCATGATGCGGCCATACGGCCTGGACGACAAAAATCGCACCACTTTTTTCGCTTCCCGATCGCGCCGGCACCCGAGGGCGTCGAACCACGGCGCTATGGCCGGCCGGAGCGCCGCGGGCAGTATTTTTTGATAGCGCGCCCGCTGGGCCAGGTACACATCCAGATCGCGCAGGGCATTGGTGGCCTGACCCAGGGCGCGCAGGCCGGCGCGCAATTCAGCCCGCTGCGCCGGGTCGAGCTCTTTTTTCAAGAGCGTCAGCAACGAGCGTGACCGCCGCACCGCCACCCGGAAATCGTGGAGACATTCGATGTCGCTGTCCTGGCGAATGCCGGGCTCGTTGGCGCGCATCACCGCGATCAAGTGCCCGAAAATGGCCTGGGCCGCTCGGTGGACGCTCATCTCCGGCGCCAGACGAAAAGGTGCCTCGATCTTCATTTCACCGCCTTCTTGGTGCGCATCCCAAGGATCTTCGCGGTCGCGGGACCGACCTTGGGGGACACCTCCTTGTAACGGCTGTAGAGCAGACGGACAGCGCCGTCGGCCAGTCCCACCACGGGCACGAAGATCTTCTCGATGCCGGCCCACTGGCTCAGGTTCAGGTAGATATCGGCAGCCGGCACGATCACGTCGGCCCGATCCGGGCGCAGGCCGACCTGGAGGATACGCTGTTCGTGCGATCGCGCGGCCAGGGCATTGCGCACCTTTTGCAGCTTGGCTTGGGTCAGCGCCGAACCGTTTTTGCAGCCGGCCAGGGAGAAGATCTTATTGATGTTGCCGCCGCTGCCGATGATGGCGATGGAGCGCATCTTGGCGGTATGGGTTTTGAGCCATTGGCGCATCGCCCGCCACTGGGTCTTGGTCACCCCGCCTTGCAGCATGCGGATGGTGCCGATGTCGAAGGATTTCGAGAGCGCGATCTTGCCGCCCGAAAAAAGGGTGATCTCCGTGCTGCCGCCGCCCACATCCACATAGAGATAGTTCTTGAACCCGCCGAAGCGTTCCGAGCTTTTGTTCTCGAAGATCAATTGCGCTTCCCGCTGGCCGTCGATGATGTCGATATGGATACCGCAGGCCTTTTCCACGCGTTTGCAGATGGCCGGACCGTTGCGCGCGCCGCGCATGGCCGAGGTGGCTAAGGCCTGATAGGCAATGGGCTGATAGGCGTCGATGAGGTGTTTGAAGCCCACCATGGTGCGAACCAGTTCGTCGGCCTTGGCATCGGAGATGCGGTTCAGGGCAAAGGCGTCGCCGCCCAGGCGGATCGGCATGCGGGTCAGCGACATCTTCTTAAAAGCCGTTTGCCCGTCGATCTCGAAAACGCCGGCCAACAGCAGCCGCACGGCATTGGAGCCGATGTCGATGGCCGCGAATTTCAGTGCATTGATCATGTCATCCCCCGGATGGTGGTTAGAGATGATTCTTGGGAAAATCGAACGAAACGGAGATGGGTTCGCTATCCCCCAGCGCCTGCCAGCGCTCCATTGCAAAGCGTATCTCCACCACGCCGCAGGTCGGCACATTGGCGATATTCTTCGACGCCAATCGGTAGGCCAGATCGGTGAGCTCCGGATTGTGGCCCACGCAGGCCACCCAGGCCGCATGGTCATCCATGGTTTGCAGGAAGGCCAGCATCTCCTCGCTGCTGCGCTCGTACAAGCGCTGCTCCAGGGCGATCCGGGAGACGGACCACCCCACGGCCCCGGCCACCGCCTCGGCCGTGCGCAGGGCCCGCAGGGCCGGACTGCTGAACCAGCGGTCCGGCGCAAACCCGCGTTCGGACAACACCCGGCCCATCAGCGTCGCTTCGCGCCGGCCCCGGGTGCTCAGCGGTCGGTCGGCATCCGCCAACCCCGGGTACTTCCAGCTCGATTTGGCGTGGCGGATCAAGCAGAGGGTTTTGATGCGCCGGGTATCGGCCGGAGTTACGCCTTTACCCGTCTTCTTGATGTCGCTCATAAATTGCCTGTCTCATTTTCTTCTTGCATACCAGAAATAATACCGGCGTCAAAGCGATTTGCCGCGGAAACGGCAATCCCAATGAGCGCACGGCGTGTTCAGGTCTCTTCGGCAACGGTCATGGGGTGAACCGGGCTTCAGGTCCGGTCGGAATGCACGAAAAAGGAGAGGTAGGACCCGGTGATCTGGCTGCGCCCTGTAAAAAGGAAGATGATCAGCCCCACAGCGCCCGATCCGAGGATAAAGGCCGGGTGCCACAGCAGGCCCAGGCCCCGGAGCAGGTCGGTCGGTAGCGGCGAGCTGGGCAGGGCCAGGCCGTAAATCAGCCCGGCCAGGGCGGCGATACCGGCGAAATATTGATAGGCGCTGATCTTTTGGCCGCCCCGGAAATCGGCCCGCAGGAATTCCGAAAGGCCGCGCCAGAGCTGGGTGGTGAGGATGCACAACAGGTAGGCGCCCCGGAACCGGCCCTGCAGAAAGAGCGCCACCCCCGCCAGCCCGGCCGCGGTGTAGACCACGGCGGTAATGGCCTGCACGGCCACCAGGGGCTGGCCGCCCAAGCCGGCGGCATAGGCCGCCTTCTTGGTCGGGCCCTGAAAGACGACGCTGAAAGGCGCGGCCAGACGCCGCAGCAATGACGGCAGCGCGGCGATGGGCCGGCCGTAGCAACAGCCGAAGCTGAGGCAGGCCAGGCGGCCGCTGCCTTCGCCGAAGGCGTAGCCGACGATCATGGCGGCCAGCATGGGCATCACCGGCAATGGGGCGCCATCCAAGCGGGCCGTCAGGGGGCTTAGCAGCAACAGGGCCGGCGGCACCACCATCAAGCCGCAAAACGCCGCTCCGCCGATGCTCAAGGTGTGCTTTTTCTTCTCCACCAGGCGGGCCATCCACTTGGCGCTGGGCACGCACACGATCAGGATGGCGCCGACGAACAGGGCGATGCGACCCAAGGTCAGGCCCACGCTGCCCAGCAGGATGAAGGTCATGCTCAGGCCGAAGGCCACCGCGCCGGCATTGATCAGGCCGTAGTAGGTCAGGTTAAGACCCTCCCAGCGGCCGTCGGCCTTTTTGCGCAACGGAAAGGCGCAGAGGATCTGCCAGCGCTCCCGGGGCAGGTGTTTGAAGGCCCAGGCGTAGACGATCCCCAGGGCCAGTGTCAGGCCGCCGATAAAGATCAGGTCGGGCATGCTTGGGGCCTCGCTCGTTCCGCGGCGCCGGACGCCCCGTGGAGCCAGGCCGGTTCAGGCCCCGTACCGCGCCGGGCCAGGGAGGCGCGCACCTGGATGTCGGTCTCGACCACCGGCGCGCCGAAATTGAAGCTGAAGCGGCTGGCGACATCCCGGCGGCGCTGGTTCGCGACCAGGTCCGGATCGAAGTGGATGCGATCCTTCTGAAAGAAGAGCACCACCACCGAACTGCCCGGCCGGAAGAGACTCTTGGGCCGGCCGCGCAGCACGGTCAGGCCGGGAACGACGTCCACGGGGGCGTCATATTCGCAGGCGCTATAACACTGGACGATATCG
>JAKAFO010000188.1 GCA_021819735.1 Deltaproteobacteria bacterium | reverse complement strand
GAATCGATCTATGAAATCAACGCGTTCGGGAATCTTGTATTTGGCGATCTTGTCCTGCAGGTAGGCCCGCACCTCGTCGGCGGTCATGCTGCCCGGCGTCTTGAGCACGATGCAGGCCCGCACGCGCTCGCCCAGGGCGCTGTCGGGCATGCCCACCACGGCCACCTCGGCGATTTTGGGATGCTTTTCCAAGGGGATCTCGATCTCCCGGGGATAGATGTTCTCGCCGCCGCGATTGATCATCTCCTTGATGCGTCCTGAAATGTACACGTACCCTTTTTCATCCATGTAGCCCATGTCGCCGGTGTGCAGCCAGCCGTCGCGCAGGCTTTCGGCCGTGGCCTCGGGCTTGTTGAGATAGCCGAGCATCACGGCCTCGCCCTTGACGCAGATTTCGCCCTTCTCGCCGTACGGCAGGATGCGGTTGTCGTGGTCCATGATCTCCACCTCCAGGCCCGGAAAGGCCATGCCGATGGAGTCCCAGTTGGCGGGCACCCCCGAGCCGGTGGTCGAGACGCCGCAGGCTTCGGTCAGGCCGTAGCCGTCCACCACCTGCACGCCGAACTTTTCCTTGAACGCCTCGATGAGCCGCACCGGCATGGGTGCGGCGCCGCTGTGCGCCAGGCGCAGCTTGAGGCGGCTGTAGTCGATGGTCTCGGGATCGGCGGCATTGTATATATAATCGTACATGGCCGGCACTCCCTGGACAATCGTGACGCCATACTTGAGCAGAGCCGGCCAGAAATCGGCCGGCGAGAAACTGCGCCGGATGCACAGGGTCAGCCCCTGGTAAATCGAGGGGTAGGTCCACACACAGAGCGGATTGGTGTGGAACATGGGCAGGATGATCATCATCACGTCGCCGGGCCGGTTGACGCCCAGGGCGGCCCGGCTGCGGCAGATACAGAGCTGGTTGCGGTTGGAGAGCAGAATTCCCTTGGGCATGCCGGTGGTGCCCGACGAGTAGAGCAGCAGCAGGGGGTCGTCCGGTTTCTGGGGCACCAGGCACTCGTCGGCGGGATGGGTCGCCAGGATCTCTTTAAGCGTGGTCGCGGCGATGGCCTGGCCGTGATCGATGCCGGTCACCACCTCCACCACGATGGGCTTGTGCCGCGAAAGCGCCAGGCCGGCGGCAAAATCCAGCATGTACTCGCTGCCCACGAAAGCCACCTTGGGCTTGGCGTCCTCGAGCACATAGGCGATCTCGGGTCCCTTGAGCATGTAATTGATGGCACCGGCCACGGCGCCCAGCTTCTGGGCGCCGAACATGGTGTAGTAGATCTCGGGCGAGTTGAGGATCATGGTGGAGACGATATCGCCCTTCTTCACCCCTTTGGATTTCAGGTAGTGGGCCACCCGGTTGGCGCGCCGGTTGGTCTGGGCATAGGTGACCACATCGTCGTAGTAGAGCACCAAGGGCGTATCGGGGATCTCTGCGGCCCGCGCCACCAGCATTTCGGCGAGGCTGTCGAAGGCCAGGCGCTTGCCGGCCAGAGTTTCCAGTTTTTCCAGGGGCACCAGGTTGCGCGCATAGCGTTTGCTCTTGTCGATCATGATTGCATTGCTCCTCCCAAGGGGATTTCGTTCCATCATCACAAACCCTATACCATAATGCCGAAGGGACGCCATATGGAAAAACGGGAGGTGCCATGTCGATTGTCTTTTGGCCGGTTGTATGTTTAAACCGCCCTCCAAGCCCGAACGATCCGGAGATCACGATTTTCATGAAACGCTGGTTGCTGCAAAACTGGTTTTTAATCGGATTGGCTGCCGCCGTGATCCTGGCCTGGCTGTTTCCCGAGCCCGGCGCCACGGGCGGCGTGCTGCACAGCCAGTTGCTGACCCGCTGGGGGGTGATGCTGATCTTCTTCTTCCAGGGCCTGACCCTGTCGCTGACGGGTCTGCGAAGCGGCGTGATGCAATGGCAACTGCACCTCTTCGTGCAGTTCTTTGTCTTTGGCCTGATCCCCCTGCTGGCGCTGACCCTGATCGCCCTGGGGCGTGCCTTGTTGCCCGAAGCCTTGCGCCTGGGTTTTCTGCTCTTGGCGGTGCTGCCCACGACCATCGCCACCAACGTGGCTTATACCGCCCTGACCCGCGGGAATGTGGCTGGAGCCGTTTTCAACTCCACCCTGTCCAACCTGGCCGGCATTTTCATCACCCCCCTGTGGATCGGCCTGTGGCTGCGGGCGGGCGGCGTCACCTTGCCCATGGGCAAGCTGTTTCTCGATATCTCCCTGATGTTGTTGGCGCCGCTGCTCGCAGGTCAGATATGCCGGCCGTTTGTCCAAAGGTCGGTGGACCGCCACAAAGCGAAACTCTCCATTGCCAGCAGCCTCATCATCCTGTTCATCGTCCACGCGGCCTTCTGCAACTCCTGGAAGAACAACATCTGGGCCGTCCACGGCAACCGCACCATCCTGCTGGCCGCGGGCGGCGCGGTTCTGCTCTTTTCCTGCGCCACCGCCTTGGCGTATTCAGGCGCCCGGCTGCTGCGCTTCGAACCCGGCAATGCCCGGGCCGCCCTGTTCTGCGCCCCCCAGAAGACCCTGGCGGCCGGCGCCCCGCTGGCCAAGCTGATCTTTGCGTCCCATCCGGACCTCAGCCTGATTCTGCTGCCCATCATGCTCTACCACCCCCTGCAACTGCTGGCCGGAGGCTTGATGGTTCATCGCATCAACCACCCCTCGCCGAAAAAATAAAAAAAGGGCTTAGATTTGCATCTAAGCCCTTCTATATTTATGGCGGGAGCGACGAGACTCGAACTCGCGACCTCCGGCGTGACAGGCCGGCGTTCTAACCGAACTGAACTACACCCCCGCAAAACCGTATATGTTGTGATCGCCGATACTTTTGGTCTACAGTGCCCTGCCGGATCGACGATCGAGTAACCGAATGGTAGGCGGAACAGGGCTTGAACCTGTGACCCTCGGCTTGTAAGGCCGATGCTCTCCCAGCTGAGCTACCCGCCCACAAATCATGGAACCTGTTGAGGGCCCCAAATAGAAGGCCGTACCTACCAGTTCATCCCTTGCCTGTCAAGCGCTTTTCTAACCCGATATCACCCGTCAATTGATCGGTGGCCGCTCGTCCGGCTGGGTGCCGTCGGTCGGGCGCAAGGCAAAAGGCACATCGTGCTTGACGAACAAGGTTTCCCCCTCGGCCAGCACCAAGGCATGGGGCAGCACTTCGTCCATGTGCTCCACGCTGACGATCTCCAGTTGCTTGGAGATGGTGGCCGGAATGTCCCTCAGATCCTTTTCGTTCTCCTTGGGGATCACGATCTTCTTGATGCCGCCCCGATGGGCCGCCAGAATTTTCTCCTTGAGGCCGCCGATGGGCAGCACGCGGCCGCGCAGGGTGATTTCGCCGGTCATGGCCACTTCGCGCCGGGCGGGCCTTTTGGTCAGGGCCGAAACCACCGAAGTGCACATGGCGATGCCGGCCGACGGGCCGTCCTTGGGAATGGCGCCTTCGGGAATGTGGATGTGCAGATCCAGCTTGCGGTAGAAGTTGGGGTCGATGCCCAATTGATCGGCCCGGGAGCGCACGAAGCTCACGGCCGCCTGGGCCGATTCCTTCATCACATCGCCCAGCTTGCCGGTGACCGTCACCTGGCCGCGGCCGGGCATGGTCAGGGTTTCCACGAAAAGCAGCTCGCCGCCCACCTGGGTCCAGGCCATACCGGTGGCCATGCCGATGGTATCTTCTTCTTCGATCTCGGTGCTGCGGAAGCGCGGCGGCCCCAAATGCTTGAGGACACTGCTATCGGTGACGCGCACGAGCTGATCGGTCGCGGTCTTGACCACGTGACGCGCCACCTTGCGGCAGATGCTGGCGATTTCGCGCTCCAGGTTACGCACGCCGGCTTCGCGGGTGTAGCGGTTGATCACCGTGTAGACCGCCTTTTCGGAAATGGTGATCTGCTCGGGGGTCAGGCCGTTGGCCTTGATCTGCTTGGGCACCAGGAACTTCTCGGCGATCTTGTACTTCTCGTGCTCGGTATACCCGGGCAGGCGGATGATCTCCATGCGGTCCTGGAGCGGCAGGGGGATATCCGGCAACGTATTGGCCGTGGTGATGAAGAGGATCTCGGACAGGTCGTAATCCAGATCCAGATAGTGATCGCTGAAAGCGAAATTTTGCTCCGGGTCCAATACTTCCAGCAGGGCCGCGCTGGGATCGCCGCGGAAATCCATGCTCATCTTGTCCACTTCGTCCAGGCAGAAGACCGGATTGTTGGTGCCGGCCTTTTTGAGCGACTGAATGATCTTGCCGGGCATCGCGCCGATATAGGTGCGCCGATGGCCGCGGATTTCGGCCTCGTCGCGCACGCCGCCCAGGGAGAGCCGCACGAAACGGCGGCCGGTGGCCCGCGCCACCGAGCGGGCCAGCGAGGTCTTGCCCACGCCGGGAGGACCCACCAGGCACAGGATCGGTCCGCGGATTTTCTTGACCAGGGCCTGCACGGCCAAATACTCCAGAATACGCTCTTTGGGTTTTTCCAGCCCGTAGTGATCTTCGTTGAGAATGCGCTCGGCCTCGGTGATGTCGATATGCACCCGGCTGCGCTCGAACCACGGCAGGCTGATGATCCACTCGATGTAGTTGCGCACCACCGTGGCTTCGGCCGACATGGGGGTCATCAACTTGAGCTTCTTGAACTCCTGCTGGGTCTTGACCGATGCCTCGCGGGGCATGCGCTTGCGCTTGATGCGCTTTTCCAGCTCCTGCAGCTCATCGGCGGCTTCGTCTTCGGCTCCCATCTCCTTACGGATGGCGCGCATCTGTTCGTTGAGATAGTAATTCTTCTGGGTCTTCTCCATTTGCTCTTTGACCCGCCCCTTGATGCGCTGATCCATGCGGAAGACTTCCAGTTCCAGGTTGATCAGCTCCACCAGCAGACTGAGTCGCCGATCGATAGGCATGGCTTCCAGCAACCGCTGCTTGTCTTCGATCTTGAAAGCAAAGTGCGAGGCCACCGCGTCGGCCAACCGCCCGGCATCGGCCATGGCACCGATTTTGACCACCAGGTCCTTGGCGATGTTCTTGTTGACCTTGGCATATGCTTCGAAGCTGTCTTTCACCGAACGCATCAGGGCATCGGCCTCGGCTTCCGAGGCGATCACATCGGCGATGGGATCGATTTCCGCCTGGAAGTATTCGTCGCCCATGATGAAGCGGCGCGCCCTGGCGCGCATCTGGCCTTCGACCAAGGCCTTGACCGTGCCGTCAGGCAGCCGCAGCAGTTGCAGCACCGTGCCGATGACACCGACGCGATTGATGTCTTTTTCGGTAGGGTTGTCTACGTTGGCGCTGCGCTGGGTCGATAGGAAGATATGCTTTTCGGCGGTATTCATGGCGCTGGATAGCGCCGCGACCGACTTGGGGCGGCCGACGAACAAGGGGGCCACCATCTGGGGGAACACCACGATATCGCGCACGGGCAGGAGCGGCATGATCTTTCCGGCCGGTGCGTCGTTATCGTTTCTGAAAAATCGAGTTATACTGACCATATTTTTTAGCCGGCGGGGCCGGTAGTATTAATTTTTAAGGGTTAAATTCGAAGGTATAAAGTTTGTGGCCGATCGATCCGTCATGACCCTTGGCGATACCCGCTCGCGCGGATATCGCCATAGAGTTTAGGCCTGTTTTTTGGTCTGTTCGTAGAGCAGGATCGGATCTTCCTTGTGCAACACCACATCTTCGCTGATGACGCACTCTTTGACGTTTTCAATGGAAGGAATCTCGTACATGATGTCCAGCATGCAGTTTTCCAGGATGGCCCGCAAGCCGCGCGCCCCCGATTTGCGCTTGATGGCCTGATCGGCCACGGCGGCCAGAGCGCTGTCGGTAAGGCGCAGGTTGACCCCTTCCACCTCGAACAGCTTCTGGTACTGCTTGACCAGGGCGTTCTTGGGCTCGGTCAGGATGCGCACCAGGGTCTTGGCGCTCAATTCGTCCAAGGTGGCGATCACCGGCAGTCGGCCCAGGAATTCGGGAATCATGCCGTATTTGATCAGGTCCTCGGGCTGTACTTCCTTGAGAATCTCTCCCAGGGAGGCCTCTTTCTCCTTGACCACCTTGGCGCCGAACCCCATAGTTTTGGAACCCATGCGGCGCTTGACGATCTGATCGAGGCCGTTGAAGGTGCCGCCGCAGATAAACAGGATGTTGGAAGTATCTACCTTGACGAAATCCTGCTGGGGATGCTTGCGTCCGCCCTTGGGCGGCACGCTGGCCATGGTGCCTTCGATGATCTTGAGCAACGCCTGCTGGACGCCTTCGCCGGAGACATCCCGGGTGATCGAGGGATTGTCCGATTTGCTGGCGATCTTGTCGATCTCGTCGATATAGACGATGCCGCGCTTGGCCTTCTCCACGTCATAGTCGGCGTTTTGCAGGAGCGACAGAATGATGTTCTCCACATCTTCGCCCACGTAACCGGCCTCGGTCAAACTGGTGGCATCCGCGATGGTAAAGGGCACATTGAGGAAGCGGGCCAGGGTCTGTGCCAGCAAGGTCTTGCCGCTGCCCGTGGGGCCGATGAGCAGAATATTGCTCTTCTGGATCTCCACATCGCTGGTGCTCAGCACCGAATCGAGCCGCTTGTAATGGTTGTACACCGCCACCGCCAAAATCTTCTTGGCGGTCTCCTGCTCGATGACGTACTCATCCAGCTTGTTCTTGATCTCCTTGGGAATCATCAGATTGGAAAGCTCTCCGGCTTCCTTCTCCGACTCTTCTTCGATGATCTCGCTGCAGAGCTGAATGCACTCATCGCAGATGTAAACGGCCGGACCGGCGATGAGCTTTTTTACCTCTTTCTGGTTCTTTCCGCAGAATGAACAAAAGAGGTTGTCGTTTGGATCGTCTTTTTTTGCCATGGCAATTACTTCTCCAGCTTATCGAGATGCTCCAGGTCGTCCCGATTACGAATCACATGATCGATGATGCCGTAATCCCTGGCTTCAATACCCGATAAGAAATAGTCCCGGTCCGTATCCCTCTGAATCTGGGGAAGGTCTTTTCCGGTGTGCTCCTTGAGAATCTTGTTCAAGGTTTCCTTCATGCGCAGAATCTCTTTGGCTTGGATCTCGATGTCCGACGCCTGGCCCTGGAAACCGCCCATGGGCTGGTGAATCATGATGCGCGAATTGGGCAGCGAATAGCGCTTTTTGGCGGTTCCGGCGGCCAGCAAAAGGGCGCCCATACTGGCCGCCTGGCCGATGCAAACCGTCGCGATATCGGGCTTGATGTACTGCATGGTATCGTACACCGCCAGACCGGCCGTCACCACGCCGCCCGGGGAATTGATGTAAAAGTTGATATCTTTGTCCGGATCTTCGGATTCAAGAAACAGCAACTGGGCGATCAGCAGGTTGGCCACCTCGTCGTTGATGGCGGTTCCCAGAAATATGATTCGGTCCTTGAGCAGTCGCGAATAGATGTCATAGGCGCGCTCGCCACGACTGGTTTGGTCGATAACCATTGGAATCACTGGCACGATGAAACTCCTTTACTTTGCATGGTTGAATCGCCCCGCACGGAACCGCACCGGTTCGAACCATCCTTTTTTCGAAGGTTCGAACCGATTATATCGCCTCTGGCCTAGAGATCAATAGCGCTTATTGCCCGGGATTGATGACGGGCACACGCCATCACGATTTGGTTTCCGGCGCGGCCTCCTTAATATTGCCGTTCTCTATGATAATCCGCAATGCCTTCTTTTCAAGCAACGTGTGTTTAAAAAAGGCCAGGCTGTCTTTGTCCTGATTATAAAACGCTTTGATGGTGTCGATGGGTTGACGGTAGGTGTCAGCCATCTCCTGCAAGCCCTTTTCCAGCTCCTCGTTGCTCAATTCCAATTTTTCCTGCTCGATGAGCTTGGAAAGAATCAGGTGCCGACGGACCTGCTTTTCGGCCACCGGCCGATACTTTTCAGCCAGAATGGTCCGTGAAAGGCCCGCCTCTTCCAAGGATCGGTTGTTATCGGAAAAGGAGCGTTCGGCATCGTTGAGAATGTGTTCCAGCTCGCCATCAATCATGGTATCGGGCACTTCGAACGAAGCTTGTTCCAGCAATTTCGTAAAGATCTGTTCGTTGAGCTCCTGCTCCATGCGCTTTTCGTAGCCGTTGGTCAGGTTCTCCCGAATCTTGGCGGTCAATGCATCCAGGGAGTCGAACTGATCGCCGAGGCTTTTGGCGAATTGATCGTCCAGGGGCGGCAGAATCTCCTCACGGATTTCGTTGAGTTTGACCTTGAACTGAACCTGCTGGCCGGCCATGTCCTTGCTGAAATAGTCCTCCGGGAAGGTGACATCGATCTCCTTGAAATCACCAGCCTTCATGCCCACCAAGCCGTCGTCCAGGTCCTTGACCACCCGGCCTTCACCCAGTTTGACGATGAAATTCTCGGTCTTTTGGGTCGGGGCGTATGGCTGGCCGTCCTTGAATCCCTCATAATCGATCACCGCCACGTCACCCTTCTGCAGGGGCCGGTCGGTTTCGATCTTCTTCTGTTGGGCCAGGTTGCGCTGCATCATCTTGAGCTGCAAGTCGACCTCTTCGTCGCTAATCGCATACCTGCGCTTGGTCAGCTCCAATCCCTTGCACTGAATGTCGGCGATCTCGGGCCTAACTTCAACGGCGGCATCGAAGACATAGGCGCTTTTTTCCTGGAGCTCGGGCGGATCTACTTTGGGGCCGCCTACGATTTTCAGATCGGTCTCCTTGATGGCATACAGGAACCCTTCCTGGATCAACTTGGAGGTCACGTCGGCGCGCACATCCTTGCCGTAGATACGTTCCAATACCGTGCGCGGCGCCTTGCCGGGGCGAAACCCTTTGACCTTGGCGTTCTTTTTAAGCTCGCCGTAGGCGCTGTCCACTTCCCGCGTCACGACCTCAGGGGGCACTTCGATGTGTAACACCTTCTTAACACTGCTCTGATTCTCAACCGTTACTTTCATCGCCAAGCTACCTTTCTAAACCAATAATAAAGTGCCCCGGCCCTTCGGTCCCAAGGCACTTGCATTTTCCGCTCCACCCTTTGCAAGCCACCCAAGAATCGCTCAAAGGCAGGAGTTTTCCAATAAAAACGAAGATGGCACAAGCCCCTCGGTCGCCGCAGAGTTGGCGCGGGCGGGCATTGGCCGGCTTCGAAACTTAATGACAACCACCGCTTTTTGGCGTGGTGGATGGATGGTCCCTATGGTGCGAGAGGGGAGACTTGAACTCCCACTCTGTCGCCAGAGCTGGATCCTAAGTCCAGTGCGTCTACCAATTCCGCCACTCTCGCAGAGCTTATGGTCAAGACCTGATTTATGTGCTTGACTTACAAACGTTTTCAACTAAACTGCCTTTTAAAAAGGAAATTAGTTAATATTAAACCACATGGGTGTCAAGCGAAATAAAGCCGCGCCGCGCCCGCCCGGAACGCCGTTGCGCCTACCTATTATATATATGCTCATTGCCGCTCTGGTATGGGGCGGGGGCATTGCCTGGGGCAACCCGACCGATCCGCCGGCCGCAACGCGCGGCATCATCGCCATCGATCCGGGTCACGGCGGAAAGCAAAGCGGCAGCCGCAGCCCCCAAGGCTTCTTGGAAAAAGAGATCTGCCTGGCCCTGGCGCGCCAACTGGCCCTTTTGCTCGAACCGGATTTCCGGGTGATCCTCACCCGCGGCGACGACTACGACCTGCCGCTCACGGAGCGGACCGGCATCGCCAATCATCAGCGGGCCGATCTCTTCATCAGCCTGCACACCGCCGCCGGCTTCGTGCCGGCCGCCAGCGGCATCGCCATCTATACATACAAGCCTGCGGCCAAAGGCCCCAGCCTTGACCGGGAACCCAACGATGCTTCGGAGGTTGCCGATTGGCACCTTGCGCAACTGCCGCACAGCACCGCAAGCCGCAACCTGGCCCTCCTTTTTCAGCAGCAGTTCGAGGCCATGCCGGGCGCCCCGGCCGTGCAGACCGCCCAGGGGCCGCTGGCGGTGCTAGCCGGAGCCGACATGCCGTCCGTGCTCATCGAGGTCGGCTATCTGACCCACGCGGCCACCGCCCAACGTTTGAACAACCCCGAGGGCCGGAGTCTCTACGCCCAAGCCATGGCCCGGGCCATCGGCAGCTTCTTTGCCGCCAGACGGCAGAGCTCCCGGCCCTGAGAATACCGCCCAAAAGCCAGTAGAGATACCAAGAGGGTTCGGCTCCGGGTCCCTTGCGGGCCCGCCAACACTCTCACGGTAAATTTGTTCTAACTTCGAAGGGATCTGGCGCGCGAGTTTTCGGTCATGCCCAGATAATCAAAGACCGAGCGCACATTGAGCGTGAGCTGTCGCATTTTCTGTGCTGCGCTGCGGACTTGC
>JAKAFO010000187.1 GCA_021819735.1 Deltaproteobacteria bacterium | reverse complement strand
ACAGTCGGGCTGACCGAACTGATCACCCATTCGGTAGGGGAATATGTGCGGCGTGCCACCGATCTTTTAAACAATCGATCCAAGCTGACGGCCCTCCGCGCCAAGCTGGAGCGGCAAAAATCAGGATCTTCCCTCTTTGATCCCAATCGTTTCAGCCTCCATCTGGAAGCGGCCTTCGAGCGGATGCTCGCCCGCTTCGATGCCGGAATGGCGCCCGTTTCATTCTGCGTCGAATCGCGGGAAGATCGGAAAACAGCTTTGGTTTGAAAGGAATTGAACCATGGATGCAAGTCAGCTCGCTGCCCAGGCTCAAAGTCATATCGAGGCGGGGCGGCTCGAAGAAGCCGCGGAGATTTATCGCACCATCCTGTCGGCTTCGCCCGCCGATGGGGACACGCATCACGTCCTTGGCCTCGTTTACGCCGAATTGTTCCAATGGGCCCAAGCCCGGGAGGCGATTGAAACCGCCATTCGCTGCAATCCCGAAAAAGCGCTTTTCAAGCGTAGCCTGGGCGATGTGTGCCGATCCGGCGGAGACGACGAGGCGGCGTTGGCGGCCTACAACCAGGCCTTGCAATTGAGCCCCGACGATGCCGAAACACTGCTTAACTTGGGAAACTTGCTCAACGAGCACGGCGATTCTAAAAAGGCCATGGCGATCTACGAGAGGATTCTGGTGGCCCATCCCGGAGATCCACAGGCCCTCAACAACATCGGTAAAACCTATTTCGATCAGGCAGATATCGACTCATCCATTAAGTACTACAATGAATCCATTCAGCAAGATCCCGAGTATGCCGAAGCCCGTTTCAACCGGGCGGTGGCGCTATTGCTCAAGGGGGAACTGGCCAAGGGGTGGCTGGATTATGAATGGCGCTTCAAGCGCCAAAACGCGCAAAAGGTTTACCCCCATGCGCTCCAGGGCCGACGCTGGAATGGCTCGCCCTTCGGCGGGGAGTGCTTGCTGGTGCACTGCGAGCAGGGCCTGGGGGACGTGCTGCACTTTTGCCGCTACCTGCCCATGGTCAAGGCCCTGGGCGGGACCGTTATTTTTGAAGCCCATAGGCCATTGGTGCCGCTGCTGCAAACCATGTCGGCTATCGACGAAGTCATCCCCTTCAATTCCAGCTCCCCGCCGGCCGTCCGCTACGACCTGCATATCCCATTGCTGAGCCTGCCGCTGCTGATGAAGACGACGCTGGCCAAGGTGCCGGCGAAGATACCTTACCTGCAAGCCGATCCCCAGCGGGCCGCGGCCTGGCGCGGCCGTTTGCCCGAAGGCGGGCTGCGGGTGGGGCTGGTCTGGTCGGGCAGCGCCACCGATCCTCAACGGGCGTGCCGGCTCAAGGATTGGCAGGCCTGGTGGGGGGATGAACGCATCCGCTTTTTCAGCCTTCAAAAAGGTCCGGCAGCCGACCAGGCCGAGTCTCTGACTGCTTCGCAACCCATGGTTCAACTGGGCGCGGAGTTGACCAATTTCTCCGAAACCGCAGCCGCGATCGCCCATCTCGATTTGGTCATCACCGTGGACACCGCCGTGGCGCATCTGGCCGGGGCCATGGGCAAGCCGGTCTGGGTGCTGCTGCCGCTGGTCCCCGACTGGCGTTGGCTGCTCAACCGCAGTGACAGCCCGTGGTATCCCACGGCCAGGCTTTTCCGCCAGACCCGACGTAACGATTGGTCCCAGGTCATCGACGACGTGGACACCGCTCTAAAAACGCTTCTGGGCGCGTCCGCCGAAGCGTCCACCGTGCAACCTTCCAGGAATGCCCAGGCCGTTGCCACGGTCGCGGCCCGCGCCCAGAACTTTTTGGAGGAAGGGCGCCGCAAAGCCGATGCCGGCGATCTGGGTGGAGCGGTCACGGCGTTTCAACAGGCGCTCAGCGCTCATCCCGGCTGGGCCGAAGCCCATTTCGAACTGGGCCGCGCCTATCACGGACAGGGCCGGCTCAGTCAAGCCATCGCCGCCTACCGTGCGGCCAGCCGTGTCATGCCGGAGATGCAGCCTGCCTATGCCAATCTGGGGCTGGCGTACTATCAGAGCGGCGATCTGGAGCAGGCGAGTCTGGCTTACGAAAAGGCCATCGGTCTGCACCGCAACCTGGCCGCGATCTTCACCAACCTGGGCATCGTGCGCGAAGAACAGCGCAACATGGAAGAGGCCAAGGCTTGCTATAACTGTGCCCTGCGCATCGATCCGGCCTATGCCGACGCCCACTTCAACCTGGGCAACATCCATCTGTCGCGCCATGAATTGGAGCTCGCCCTGACCTGTTACACCCAGGCCCTGCAAAGCGAGCCGCGCCATTTCAAAGCCCTCGGCAACATGGGCCGAGCCTATCATTTGATGGGTCTGATAGACCCGGCGCTGGACTGCTACGATCGCGCCATCGCCCTGAAGCCCGACAACCCGGAAGCCCACTTGAACCGGGCGGTGGCGCGCCTGCTGGTGGGCGATTGGGAAAACGGCTGGAGCGATTACGAATGGCGTTTTCAATGCCGTGACTGGAAACGCACTTATCCCCATCGCCTCTACGGACAGCGCTGGCAGGGCGAGTCTTTCAAGGGGCAAACCCTTCTGGTCCACAGCGAACAGGGCATCGGAGATGCCATTCAATTCGCGCGATACTTGAGATTGGCCAAAGCCCGGGGCGGCCGGGTGATTTTCGAAGCGCGCCGCTCACTATTGTCTCTGTTTGCGTCCCTGGAAGGGGTGGATGAGCGCATCGAGCTGTCCGCGGAAAAGCCGCCCGCGGTTCACTACCATTATTATGTGCCGCTGGGCAGCCTGCCCGGCATCTTCAAAACCTCGCTGAGCAATGTGCCGGATGAGACTCCTTATCTCAAGGCGGAATCCGACAAAGTCCGGCTCTGGCAACAGCGCCTACCGGCCGAAGGATTGAACGTCGGTTTGGTATGGGGCGGCAATGACACCTATAAGGAGCGCAGTTGCACGCTGGCCGACATGTCGCCGTTGGGATTCGTCAAAGGCACCAACTGGATCGGCCTGCAAAAGGGACCGGCCGCGGCCCAGGCCAGCCCCGAACGCCTGCCGCGCCATTTCAACGTGGTCAATTGGGGGGCGATGTTCGAGGATTTCAGCGATACGGCGGCCGCCGTGGAGTGCCTGGACCTGATCATTTCCATCGACACCTCGGTGGCCCATCTGGCCGGTGCCATGGGAAAGCCGGTGTGGGTGCTGCTGCCCGCGGTTCCGGATTGGCGTTGGTTACTGGAACGGTCCCAAACCCCATGGTATCCCAGCGCCCACCTCTTCCGTCAATCCAGAGACGGCGGTTGGGGCCGTGTCATTGCCCACATGTCCGCCTCCCTGGAACAGTGGCGCAAGGGCAAACGGGATCTGTAGGATCACTCCTGCTCGGCCAGGCGGAAAATGGTCTTGATGGCTTCGTCGCTGAAGTTGCGTCTGAGTTGCAGATGAACGGAGTATTCGTCCAGGGGATGGTTTTGGACCCCATGAACCACCCCGGTGAGGGAGATCTCTTTTTGCTTGCCGCCCACGGTCAGCGTGAAGTTCACCCCCAACGTGCGGCCTACCAGGCGCCGAACGGCCTCCGGGCTTTTGGACTGGAAATAAAAAGAGAGGCCACACTTGGAGATGTCCCACAATTCGGCGATCACCGAACGCTGCAATGTGGAAGGGTTATCGGGGGTTAGCACCTGAAAGGTCATCTTGGTGGTCAGGTTGACCCGCTTGTACGCCCGTCGGTCGATGCCTTTTTGGCGCAGCCAGTCGAATATTTTCCGGCCGGTGCCGCAGATTTTCTGTAAGTGTGCTTCCAGTTGAGGGTGTTGAATCTTGATGCCGTCCAGCTTTTCCCTTTCCAGATAGCTCAATTTAGCCCGGGAGAGCGCGGTGACCGTGGCCGTGCAGACATTGACCGAGAAGAAAGTATCTTCGCCGATGGTTTCGCCGGCGCCGATGGTGTGGATCAGGGCCTGGCGGGATTCGTGCTCGTGGGTGATCTTCAATTGCCCCTGATTGATCAGATAGAGGCGTTCGTTGGGCTGGCCCTGGGTCAGCACGTTTTGCTCCATTTCCAGGGTCTGTTCTTTGAGGGCGAAGAAGAAGGCGTTGGCCTCTTCGGTGGATAGCACATCGAAAAAACGCGCCCACATTCTGCGTTTGTCAGGGGTCAGGGCCTTGGCTTTTTCGGCCTCGATCACCTCGTTGACTGCCACGATGGCCTTCAGGGCCATGCTGTCAACCTCATAGAGCTGATCGCGGTAACTGTCCGCATGCTCGAAATCCTGGTTGCGGGCACAAAAGACCGCCATTTGGCTGAGCAGCTTCACGGCCTCCTGGGTCTGTCCGGCCTGAAGCAATTGTTTTAAACGGGCCTGTTCGGATTCCAGGTTCGTTGAAGCGGGTTCACTCGCTGGGGGTGTCGGTTTCACCAAGAGGTTCCTTTCTACGCCTTGAGGCACAATGCGCTGGGTCCCTCGGACATAATTTTCACAATTTAATCGGCCTATTTGAAAATAACTTAAGGGAATTATTGAATGATTGCAATCCCAGTTGTCAAGTTCAAACAAAAGGGAAAGCGGCTATGCTTGGGGCCGGAAAAGCGGTTGCCACTTGGCCCGTGCGGTTTCAACTTGCCGCAGTGTCGCCGCCGCCAACAGTTCCTGGGCATAGCTCCGGGCGCGATCCAAGTCGATGGCGCCAACCGTGCGCTGGACCAGCGGCAGAAATATTGGGTCCGCGCTTAGCCGGCGCACACCGATGCCGATGAGAAAAGGGAGAAACTCCGGATCATGGGCCGTCTCGCCGCAGACCGAAAGCGGTTTGGCATAACGGTCCGCTGCCTCCACGATCCGGGCCAGAGCCCTCAGGATGGCTGGATGGAAGGGTTGGTAATAGCCGGCCACGCTCTCGTTGCCGCGGTCCACGGCCAGCATGTACTGGATGAAGTCATTGGTGCCGATGGCGAAAAAATCGGCCGCGGTCGCCAATTCGTCGATAATGGCCAAGACGGAAGGCATTTCGATCATCGTGCCGATGGCCGGCTTGGGGTGGTGCTCCAACCGCTCCCGAGAGAGATCGGCGATGGCCTCGTCTACGGCTTGGCGGGCGGCCTCGAACTCATCCAAGGAAGAGATCATGGGGAACATGATGGAAAGCTGCTCGGAATGTGCACCAGCCCTTAAGATTGCCCGCAGTTGCTGATCGAACACATCCCGGTGCTTCAGCAGAAAACGAATGGAGCGCAGTCCCAGTTCGGGATTGGCCTCCTGGGGCAGATTCAAATAGGGCAACACTTTTTCTCCGCCGATATCCAGGGTGCGCACGCAGACCGGGCGATCGGCCATCTGCTTGAACAAGCGCTCGTAAACCAGGCGCTGCTCTTCCTCCGACGGCAAAACCGATCGCACGATAAAAGGAAATTCGGATCGATACAGTCCCACGCCTTCGGCTTTGAGATCTTGAGCCACGGTCAACTCACTCAGCAGGTTGATATTGGCCAGTAGGTGCACCCGGGTGCCGTCCGCCGTAAAGGTCTGGGGTTGCATGCGGACCGCTTCGCCGGCCGTCTGCTCCCGCACCCGGTTGCGTTCGGCGAACTGCCGGCGCACTTGTTCGGAGGGATCGAGATAGATGTTGCCCAGATCCGCATCCATGAGAATCTGGGTGTCCGCCGGCAATTGAAGCAGTTCGCCGCGCTGGCAGATGATCATCGGAATCTGCAAGGATCTGGCCATGATGGCCACATGGGAGGTGGTCCCGCCGTTGACCAGGATGATGCCGGCCACGTTCTCGGAGGCCAGTTTGAGCACATCCGATGGATAGAGCTGGGAGGCGATGACGATGTGGCCGTCCATGGGGCTTCGCCCCTCCCCTTTCTCCTTGCGCAAATTGAAGAGAATCCTCCGCGCGAGATCTTCGATGTCCTGTGATTTCTCCCGGATATAGGGATTGGCGTTGTCCTCGAACAGGGTGATGAACTGCCGGGCCACCTGCCGCACTGCCGTAGCCGCATGCAATCCCTGGCCGATGAGATCCAGGATTTGGCGATCGAACCGCGGGTCTTTGAGAATCATGTAATGGGCGTCGAAGATCAAGGCGGCGCTTTCGGGCAAGCGCAGCACCAATTGCTCCTGGAGCTGTTTCAACTGGCCGATGGTGGCCTGCAGGGATTGCCGATAACCTTGGGCCGAGCTCTGGAAAGTATCGTCGGGCGCATCGCCCATGAGCGGGTCCCCATGTTTGAGCGCCATTGCCGGCGCCAGCGCGAATCCCGCGGCCGAAGCCTTGCCTTTGATGAAGCGCAGCTCGCCAGGCAGCGTTTGCGGCCAGGCGGTTTTGGCCGGTTTGCGCAAGCCGATCATCAGCTTGACATTGGCGACAATACCCGCCAGTTGGGCGGCGATGGCACGCAGGGCCATAACATCGGCATCGTCGAAGTAATCGGGCTGCCGGTGTTGGACCACCAGTACGCCGATTTTTTCAATCCCCCTATGGATAGGTACCGATAAAAACGATGTGTAAGGCTCTTCGTGGGCCTCTTCGAAGAATTTGAAATTGGGATTGTCGCAGGCAGCACCATCGCAAAGCGGCTCCATGCGTGCCATGGTGACCCCCACCAGCCCCTCGCCGATGCGCATGCGGATTCGGTCTACGGAGGTCGGATTGAGCCCCTGGGTGGCTTTGAGCACCAGTTCGCCGCTGTTGTCATCCAATAAGTATATGGAGCCCACATCGGCATGCAGATGGGAGGCGACGCTTTGCACCACCTGCTGTAAGAAGGCGTCGATATCCTTGCTGTCGGAGACCAGCGCCGATAGCTCGCTGACGTCGTACAACAAACTCAAGTGCTCGCGCTTGTTCTGTTTCATAGAATCCGTTGGTGCGATCCATCGAATGGTTAACATACCGATCAAACTGGCGCCAAAGTAGCCATTGGTCTTGATTTGGCAACCACATCCGTTGATTTTCGGCCGCTGTTCGGTTCAGTCTCCAGAAACAACAAAAGGGCTCCTCGGAGAGCCCTCTTGTCCTATCTAAAAGAATAGGCGTTATCTCAGAAATTCAACAAAAGCATGTTGCACCCGTTCTCCTGCGCGCAGATGCCCGGCTGCAATCAAGCGGCACCGGATGTCTTCAATGGCCATCGGCAGGGCCGAACCGGCCGCGCTTTGCCCGAGCCGTTGCATGATGGCGACGGCCTGTTCATCGCTGGATAGGCAGGCCTTGGCGATCGACAGCATAAAAGCGGCGGCGAGGTAGCCCGGTTGCTGCTTCAGAACCATTCCCAGGATGCTTTCCGCGCGCTGGAAATCTCCCATGAGCAGATGGCCGAGGGCCAGGTTGAAGCCGGCTTCCTTGAGCGTCGGATCTTTGGCGACCGCGCGCCGAGCCCATTCCAGACTTTGGGCATACCGGCACAATTGCCAATGGGCGGCGGACAGATTGACCATCGCCTCCGGATACTCCGGCCGGATGGCGAGCAGACGCTGCCACAGAACGATGGCCTCTTCCCAGCGTTCCAACTGGCCGGCCTGAACGGCCAGTTCGCGGATGGCGGCCGCGTCGTGCGCCATTGCTTCGAGTTTGGCGTAGCCCAATGCGTAGTACTTACGTGCTTTTTCCTGGTTACGCGCTTCGTTCAAATGGCCATAGTGATGCACGGGCACGTTGCAAACGGCGATAACATCGACGTTTTTCAGCGATGGCTCCACGCGCTCATGGACCGGAAAATGAAAGCGAACATCCGGCTGCCGCCTGAACAGGCGCACCTTGCGGCTCGGAAACCAACCCAAGCCGGCCTCATGGGATCGATAGCGCCCGTCATTGGCCTGCCATCCCAGCGAATTGGCCGTATGGCAGTAGTTACGGGTTTCGATGGTGAAAG
This sequence comes from Deltaproteobacteria bacterium, assembly GCA_021819735.1. Lineage (GTDB taxonomy): Bacteria > Desulfobacterota > Desulfobacteria > Desulfobacterales > Desulfosarcinaceae > Desulfatitalea. The sequence continues at coordinate 2,516 of JAKAFO010000187.1, read as the reverse complement.
CGACCGGAGCACCTTGGCCGGACCGCATCAACTCGCGGATCGTGGAGAAATCGGCCGGGGCGATGACTTCGTCTGCGTCCAGCACCAGAATCCATTGGCCTGAGGCCTTGGAAAGCGCAAAGTTGCGGGCCGCCGCGAAATCGTCGCACCACGTGAAGGCATGCACCTTGGCGCCGAAGAGCCGGCCGATATCGGCGGTACGGTCCTGGGAACCGGTATCGATTAGGATGATTTCATCCACCAAGGGTTTTATGCCGAACAAGCATGGGGCCAACATCGGCGCTTCGTTGCGGGCGATCATGCATAGCGATAAGGACGTAGCGGCAGGGTCGGGTTCCATGGGGCCCAGGCGCCGGCGAATGGCCAGCCCCGCGTCCAGCAAACCTTCGGGCGGCGCGGTTCCCGCGGCAAGGGCCTCGATGGCGGCCATGGCGGCCGGATCGTCCCCTTGCTGGAGACAGATGGCGATGTATAACCCAGCCATCTGAAGATTATCGGCATGCTTTTTTCTAAGCAGATCGAACAGCCGGCGCGCCCGCTCCAGTTGCCCGCAAGCCAGCGCCGCAGCGTGATAGCGTTCTGCCGTCTCATGCGTGCCGGAGCCTTCCTGCAGGCGGCGCTCCAGCGCGTCCAGATCGTCTTGGGCCCGGTCCGTCTCTGCCGAGGGACTATTCATTTCAAGCCAACCCCACGCGTCTCTGGCCAAGGGCAGTGAGATAATCGCCATAGCCGCCCAAGCGCTCATTGCCGATGCGATTCAGATCTTCACGCGCTTTGGCATGCCACGGATCGATCTCCAGCACCCTTTCCAAAAAGGTGCGCGCATCATCGTTTTTATCCAGACTCTGGCATATGATTCCCGCGGCCATAAGACACTCCACATCTTCGCGGTTAGATTCGAGAATCCGGATATAAATGCGCAACGCTTCCTGGGTTCGGCCCTGCTCCACGAAGTAGAAGTCGGCCAAATTCTTCAAGAAGGTGGCGTCATGGGGGGCCAGCCGTGCGGCCTGCTCGTAGAAGCGCAAGGCATGCTGCTTGTCGCCCTGTTCGTAATATAGGACCCCCAGGTCATTGTAAGCTTTGGCGTGGCTCGGCTCTTTTGCAACCAATTGTTCGAGCGTGCGGATGGCGCCCGCCGGATCGCCGTCCACGGCCTGGCTTTGGGCGACGGCGTAAAGATCACGAGTCATCGTTGCTCCGCCCGCCGCCATGTCGGTTGCATTCAATTTCTGTAAATATTGCTGGGCCTCGACATGCCAGGGTTCGATTTCCAAAGTGCGGTCGAAGAATACGCGGGCATCGTCCAAACGCCCCAAATCCATGCAGATGCGGCCGGTGCCCATCAAACTCTCCACATCCTGGGGGTCAAGGGTCATGGCCTGGACATACCGGGAGAGCCCCTTTTCGGCGTCGCCGCGCTCCAGATAGTAGAAATCGCCCAGGTTCTTTTGAAAGACACCGTTGTAGGGGGCCAATTCACATGCTTTTTCATAAAGGCGCTGGGCTTTGTCTTTGTCGCCGCTTTCGAAAGCCAGCACCCCCAAATCGTTATGCGCCAGGGCATGCCCAGGGTCCACGGCAATCAACTGTTCCAGGATGCGCGTGGCTTCCCGAGGCTGCCCCTGCTCCACCTGACGGCAAGCGCTTTGATACAGCGATTCCGGGGTTTCCTTGGGTTGCTGCGCCATTTGTTTCATGGATAACTGATTCAGCATCTGGCGCGCATCGGGTTGATTTGGCGATAAGCGCAACACCATCTGATAATAGTTCCGGGCCTCGTCGAACCGGTGGGATGCCGTGCACAGATGGCCTGCGAGCAGGAGGGTTTCAAGATTGTCGGGGGTGAGCGCCAGTACCTTTTGATATTGGGCGAGCGCCGCATCGATATTCTTCAGGGCCACATGGTAGAAATCGCCCAGGCTCTTCTGGAAAAGAGCGTTGCCGGGGGCCAGCTCGGCGGCCTTTTGGAAATACATCCCCGCCCTGTTCACGTCGCCCTGGTGATGTGCCAGCATGGCCCGTTCGTGGTGCGCGGGAGCGTCGCCCGGATAGTCGGCCAACCACTTATCCAACATCCACTGAGCGCTTTCGATATGACCGCTGTTCAACAGACAGCGAACCCCTTGTTGAATCTTTTCGGCAAACGGCATCATGGGGACTCCTCCTTGGGAGCATTCGCGGCAGGTGCGATTGGCTTCCCGATCATTATTGGCCTGCGTCGCTTGGGCCAAAGGCGCCGCGCCGCGGGTCAGGAAAATGTGACTTGCTTCGTGTATGAACCGTTCGATGCGATCTTCGTTCACCACCGCATCTTGCGCCAGCGCAGCGGTAAGTTCGGCGCAAAGGGCCTTCAGCCCGGCGGCCGCCTCCTCGGCGGCGCCTTGGGATGTGGACTCGATATCGGTGAGCGCCTGGCGCATGCTCTCCCTCTGGCCCCTCTGGGCTCCCCGGCGCAAGCGTTCCAGGGGTTCGAAGGAAATGATCGTTCCAGCGGCGGCCGCGGCCGTATAGCG
>JAKAFO010000186.1 GCA_021819735.1 Deltaproteobacteria bacterium | reverse complement strand
GTTCATTGCAAGCGATGATACCTTGGTATGCCCCCACCACCATTGAACAGTGGTTCCGACGGTTGCTGTCGCCCAGGGCCGTGGTCTTGGCGTTGTTTCTGGTGGCCCTGATCGTGACCGAATGGCGCTTTGCATGGATGGAGCAAGTGGCGGGCAGTTATCTGGTGACCACCAACCGCTACCGTCCCAAATCGGGAACGGTGTGGGAGCAAGGCCGCCAAAGCGATCAGGCCCGCCAGGCATTGGCCCAGTTCGCAACCCAGCAGCAGAACGTCCAGCGTGAGGCCCAACAGGCGAGCTCGCTGGGGCAGGTGGTGGCCAACATGGACGCCAAAGGGGCTATGATATCGGCCGAGCATTTTCTCAACCTTTATTTGAAGCTGCCGCCGGTACTCGCCCAGGAAATCGCTTCGCCGTATGTGTTGCTCGCCCTTTCAAGCGCCGGTCGCTGGGAGCGCGCCTTTTTTCAGCAGGAGGACCAAAACCTGTCCATCTCCCTGCTGGACAGTCAAAACCAGGTGGTTTACCGCCTGTCCATCGGCGCCGTGCTCATGGGGCACATCGAACGCGGCGAAGTGGCCATCCGGACAGGCTTGGAACAGTTGTCCGATTTTTCCGACAACATTTATACGGCCGAGCTCTTTTTCGAAGCACTCAACGCCCTGCCCGAGGTGTCGCGCCGGCGCGTGCTGGCCCATCCCGAGGATCTTTTGCGCGTCTCCGGGCGCATCCGGCGCATCGGCATTTCGGCGGGGGCCATGGGCGACAATGTCGATTTGGGCTTTGAGGTGGAAGATCTGGAGGGACCCAAGGTGATCCTGATGCAAGGTGCCCGGGAGGAGGTGCGCCAGTTGCAACGTGCCATGGAAGGGGGCTTGCAAGGCGAGCGGCCCTCGGGCGGGGAGGCGCGGCCATGACGCTCTCGGTGCGCCTGGTGCGCGGAATCGGCGGGGCGACGGCTGCCGTGGCGGCTCTATTCGGTCTTTTTGCCATTGGGGGAACGCTTCTGCTTTTCGGCCTGATTCAGGGGCTGCCCAACATTCCAGAGCCGCTGCAACGCATCATCGAAACACCGCCGACCGAAATTTATGCGGCTAACGGCGAGCGGCTGTTGCAGATCGGCGGCCGCGATTATGTGCCTTTGGATCAGATCGCCCCGGTGCTCATGCAGGCCATTCTGGCCACCGAAGATCATCGTTTCTGGGATCATCACGGCATCAACAAGCTCAGGACGCTGAAAGCTTTTTGGATCACCATCAGCGGCGATCGGCGGCAGGGCGCTTCCACGATCACGCAGCAACTGGCCAAGAATCTCTTCTTCAGTTTCGAGCAGACCATCAGCCGCAAACTCAAAGAGCTGCTGGTGGCCCTGCAGATCGAATCCCAGTTCAGCAAGCAAGAGATCCTCGAAGCCTATCTCAATCAAATCTACTTCGGTCCGCGGGCCCAGGGCGTGGCCCAGGCCGCGCATCTTTTTTTCGATAAACCGGCCGCCCAACTGGATTTGGCCGAAGCCGCCCTTTTGGCCGGATTGCCCAAATCCCCCACGCGCTACAACCCCTTCCGGCATATCGACCGCGCCAAGGCGCGCCAGCGCGTCGTGCTCAACCGAATGGTCACGGCGGGCTTCATCTCGGCCGAGCGCGCGGCCACGGCCGAAGCCCAGCCCCTGATTTTCCGCAAGCAAGGCAACAACGGCCCTCTGGGGGACTATTTCGTGGATTGGGTGCTCAAGGGGCTGGAAGAGCGCTATGGTGCCCAGGTGGTCTACCATGGCGGTCTCAAAGTGACCACCACCCTGGACCCGCTGCTCCAGCGCCTGGCCTATGAGTCTCTAGTCGGGGGGTTGGAAGATCTGGAGAAGAATATGCCCGGCGTACCCGAAAACGGCGCTGGCAGCGGCAATGGGGCGCGCGATCGCATTCAGGGAGCGCTGGTGGCCATTCAAGTCAATTCAGGGGCCGTCAAAGCCATGGTCGGCGGACGCGACTATCTCCAAAGCGAATTCAATCGGGCCGTGGAAAGCAATCGGCAGCCGGGTTCCGGCTTCAAGCCGTTTCTGTATTATACGGCTTTCGAAAAACTGAACGTCACGCCGGCCACCGTGCTGGTGGACAAGCCGGTGAGGGTCCCGCTACCCGGCGGCCAGGAGTGGCGACCGTCTAACTTCCGCCGCGAATATCAGGGCCCCGTGATCCTCAAGAAGGCCTTTTATGAATCGATCAATACCATTGCGGCCCAACTGGTCGTGCAGACCGGCCCGGAAGCGGTGATTGCCACGGCCAACCGTTGCGGCATCGAAAGCCCGCTGAACCCTGTTTTTTCCGTGGCCTTGGGCAGCTCGGGGGTCAGTCCCCTGGAAATGGCTTCGGCCTTCAGCACCTTTGCCGCCGGAGGCGTGCACTTTCCCGCCTTCGGCATCTGGCGCGTGGAAGATCCTTACGGCCAGGTGCTCGAAGAGCACATCGTCAGCGGCACCAAGGCCCTGAACAATAAAATCGCCTATCAGGTGGTGGACATGATGCAATCGGTGGTGGACGAGGGCACCGGAGAGGTCGTTCGCCGCCTGGGCTTTACCAAGCCCGCGGCCGGCAAGACCGGTACCACCAATGGATACAAGGATGCCTGGTTTACCGGCTTTACGCCGGCCCTGTGCGCATCGGTGTGGGTCGGCTACGACCGCGAACAGGGAATGAAGGATATTCACGGCGGCGGCATCACCGGCGGCCGGGGCGCGGCGCCCATTTGGTCGCGTTTCATGACCCGCGCCACCGACGGCGAGCCGCCCAGACCTTTCCTCCAGCCGGCCGGCATTCGCTTTCAGTCGGTCGATCCGCGCACCGGCGAGTCGGTCTCTAATGAATCCCAAGCAGCCGAGAGCGTCGCCTTGAAAGAGGGGGAATAAACAAGTGAACTACGAAAATGCCGATTTGAAGGAAGGCGCAGAAAGGTAAGATGAACGCCTTTTTCCGTCATATGGCCGTGCGCTTGTGGGCCACGATCCTCATCGGCGGTTTGATCTGTATGGCCTTGCTGCCCGCATGGCAGGGCGCCCTGGGGCTTGCCTCCATTCACCTCCCGGTGGTTGTGGTGTTTGCGTTGTGCTTCCTGGCGTTGGGATGGATGATGAACCGCATTGGCTTGGTCCAGGTGCGGCGCCAGGTGTCCGAGGCCACGGTCTGGGAACGGGCCGGCATGAGCATGGAAGCGGAAAACGCCTTTGAGCGCGCCAAGGCCGTCTATGACGGCTTCTGGCTATCGCCGGTGCAACGCCGGCGCTGCGCCGACTGGCTTTCCAAACGCCTGGCCCGCTTCTATTTGGCCCAGGCGACCCTCGGTCGAAAGGACCATGCCATGGTTCTTTCCTATCTGGGCGCCCATCCCGACGACGACACCGTGGCACTGGCCTGGCTCGAAGCGGCTTTAAACCGGGAGCGCCATTCCCCCCAGGAGCAAGAGATTGCGGCGCGTGTGGGAGATGCACTGGAAGCCAACGACCAGGTCCAGCGCCTGCTGATGCAGTTCTATCTGATGGATCGGCGCGTGGACTTCGAGGCCTTGCAGGCCTACCGCCGCGTATGGCACCAAAGCGGGAGGCTGCCGGAGTCGTCGATCCTTGCTCTGGCCCAAGTGCTTTTGCAGGAATCGGTCATTAACGACTGGGCCTTGCAGGTGTACCTGCGCGGCTACAGCTTGGGCGATCCCCATTGTCTGGAAGGCATTGCCGCCGGGGAGCGCTTGCTCGCGCCCAACACGGACAACCGTTACGATCTGGCCGCGGCCAGGGAAATTGTCTCCGTATTGGATGAAAACCAGCGCCGCAAACTGATTCGGCCCTTCGAATCCCAAGTTCCGGCCCAAGAGAAGCTTAAGAAGTACAAGCCGGCGCCTGAAATCTCGGTCGAGCCGGCTTTCGAGGCGCCGGCGCCCGCGGACCAAGAGAAATTCGAATTGGGCCGATGGCTGGAAGAGGAGGACGAAACGGAACCCCCGGCGCCGGTCAGGCCCAAGAAAGAAATGGCCCTGGCCCTGGCGAAGGCGGTGTGGGGGCATTCCAAGGCTCTGGCGGCGATGGTGCAGCGCTATGGTCTTGCCCTGACCCGCTTAGGGTGGCGCGGCAGCGTGTGGACATACAAGGCAATGCAGCCCGTCCTGAAAAACGGGATCAACACCTGGCAGCAGTCAGCCCCGCTGCGCCGGGGTACTGCCTATGCGGCCGCCGGCGGAATGCTCCTGATGCTGGCGATCGTGGGATGGCGTTCGATCAGCGGCCCACCCGAACCGCTTGAGCCAACCATGACCCCGGTTACCGAAGCCACGCCCGCACCGGTCACCGATCCCTTTACCATCCAGGTGGCGGCCTATCTTAAACCCGAAGATGCCCAGCGTTTTGTGGACCGTCTCAAACAACAGAAGATCGACGCCTTCTGGACCAAGGCCACCAGCGCCAACCGCACCTGGTACCAAGTTAAAGTCTCGCATTTTCCCACCCGGGATGACGCCCGCAATTACGGCCAGCAGTTGCGGTCCAAGGGGGTGATCGACGATTTTTACGTTTCGAACTATTCGCGCTAGCGCGGTTGTGGCCTAATCAATTCTTTTGCGCCTTAAAAACTCCCGGAAAATCCCATGTATTGGTCGTACTTGGGATGCATGGTGTTGCCGTCGTCATCGAGGCCCTTGAAGGTGAATTGCAGGTGGGAAGGGTCGATGGTGGCATTCCCCGCGGCGTTCTGATTGACGGTGAAACGCACGATGGCGTTGTAATGTTTTTCATCGTAATAGATTTCGGTGGGGTAGGGGGCGATCCGGGCTTCGGTGTCGGGAATCTCCAGGCCGAAGTTATAATCCATGCCCGGCCCGCCGCTTGCCGCCCGGGAGATCGACCAGTTGAGAGGGTTTTCCACCGACTCGCGATCCATGGCCTTGTTGAATTGAAACACCATGGTGAAGCTCTGACTGGCATTGGCATTGGCCATGTAATTGCTCAGCTCGGCCACCTGGGTTTTGGGCGGCATATAGAAGGCGAAGCTACTGTCGGCCCAGGCAAACAGAATCTTGGGCTGCGTCATTTTGTTGATATACTCGCCCAAAGTGCTCGCCAGGGATCCATCCTTTTCTTTCAAAAATTCTTGGATTTCCTTGGCTTTATCCACGTTGCCGGCATCGGCGTAGGTGTAGCCCATTTCTGCATAGGCATCCCAGAATTCTTTGTCTTTGCGCACCGCCTGTTCGAATTGCTCGATGGCTTGAGGATATTTTTTTTGGGCCGCCAGAGCCTGCCCCAATCCGAAATAGCCATTGCCGCTGACTTGATTCAATTCGATCACTTTGCGGAACTGGTTGGCCGCGTCTTCATTGCGTCCGGCTTTCATATAGGCTTGGCCCAACGAGAAGCGGTTGTTGCCGTCTTCGTATACACGCACCGCGTTTTCATAGGCCGTAATGGCTTCGCCGGTGCGCCCTTCGGAAAAATAAAGCTTACCCAAAGCCGCGTGCAGGGTATCATCGTCGGGATGCAACTGGATCGCCTGATTGTAGGCCTGGATGGCATTGTGGGTTTCGCCCAGTTTGAGATGGCTCATGGCCAGATACTTGGCGGCGTCTACGGAGTAACTGGAATAGGGGGCGAGTCCGAAGGCGGCTTTGAAGGCCACCACGGCGCCTTTGTAATCTTTATTCACATACTTATCGATGCCGGCGCTCAGGGATTGATTGGCCAGGGTCTCCGTTTGGGCCGATTGATTGTTCACCGCCTCGAAGAGTGTGTCGGCCGAAGCCGGGGTCAAAATATCCATCACAGCCACCTTTTATGAAAGTACGTGTACATCTGTGGTATCGGCACTGCGAGGTTGAACTTTAGCGAATTGTTGAAAAACTTTTCCGGTCGGGTTGGGCGCAGTTTTCAGGGAATCCACCAAACCGCCATATTAGCGGCTTTCTGCACGATTTTACGGGCGACGCTGCCCACAAATAGGCTCTTGGGGTCGCTGCTGCGACCGATGACAATGGCTCCGAAGCCGCCTTCACGAGCCGCATCCATTATCGAGCCGGCGATGGCAAATCGGCTTTCAATGGTCTGGACATGGAGTCGATCCGGCTTGAGTCCGTTTTTGAGCATCACCGCTTCGGCTTGGCTCCTGAATAAATCGATGCGTTGTTGCGTGCTTGACCCAAGCGCCGCTTCGGTGGCCGCCAGGGTTTCTTTGTCCAGGTCGAGCGCCAGAAGGTCTTGCAGTCTGGGCTTTACATGCACCACATGCAGCTCGGTGTGAAGATTGCCGTGAAACATGAAGGCCAAATGGTCCATGGCCCGCAGGGCGTTCGGCGACCCATCCGACGCCAACAGGATCTTCGGGTTGGTCACTTCGCCATCCACCATCCAAATGGGCGTCCACTGGGAGTGGGCCAGCAGGTTCGCGGTCACGCTGCCGGTAAATAGTTCCTGCATGCGACTGAGCCCCCGCCTGCCAATGACCACCGCATCGTATTGGGATGTCTGACACACATCGAGGATATCCTGGGCCACACCGTGGGTCCGGACATGGGTGCGCACTTCAATGTATTCCGGCGCAATGCCGGCCTGAAGAAGTTGATGGCGCGCCTTTTCCAGTATCTGGCGGGAGTTTTGCTCGTTGGCGGCCATCAGCTTTGCAAGTGCCTGTCGTATGGGAGCCGTGCTGTAAGCCTCCTGACTCAAATATTGAGATACGGCTGGTTGGATGTTCAAAAGGAGATAGTTCAAATCCGGCAGGGTCGGCGTTAAGGCCGCGGCATAGTGTATGGCATGCGCACAGTATATGGAGCCATCCACGGCGATAACGATTTTTTTCTTCATGATCGATTCCCTCTCAAATCAGCCGCGCGGTTCATCCTCCGCGGATGCCGGGGTCATCGATCTATAGATAATTCACGCCGGTTTGGCAATGGGCGCGGGCGCGGTCAAATCTTGCGCACGGCGAAATCTTTATCTTCAGGCACGTACTCTTTGGTCAACTCTTGCGCATGCAGGATCGCCACGAGTTTTTCCAGAATCAAGGCGCCGGCCCCCGCTGTCAGCACGCTTAAGCTCAACGGCGATCCCTGGTAAAGTGCCATTGCCATATGAACCACAAAGCACAGCAGGCCCAGTTCCAGCAAGGCGACCATGGCGCCCAAGGCCGGATAGCGACTGTAGAAATAGCCGCCCCCGGGGATCAGCGCCGACCGCAGTTTGGCCTGGAGGGTGGATTTGAAGGCAAGCTTGCAGGTGTCGCAGCGATGGCCTTCGGCCGGCAGTTCATGGGTGCAACTCGGGCATAAAAAGACTCTGCCTTTCAGGCGGCCGGCTTCTTTGGGCGTTGCGGGCAACGATTGGAGCAATGCCTGGATCTTTCTTTTCTCCTTGCGCCCCAGATAAGGGAAGGACTCCTCTTGGCCGTTCTTATACTTCACATGCAGGGACCTTCCCCGGATGCTCAGATGGGCACAATCGTCATACATAATTTGAGAAACGGCGCTGCGCGCGGATCGATCGAAATGCGTGGGCACGTGCAGTATGCGTTTGTCCGTGAAAATCAACAGCGCGCGCTTGAAGAAAAGAAATGCCGGTCCGGTTACGATGCGTTCCAGGACGCTGGTGGGCGAATAACCGGTGGTCAGGCATCGGATCTGCTCGCCGTGGTGCAGGAAGAATTTGATGAACGTACTTTTGACGATGAGTTTTCTTTGGCGTTTTTCGACCTGCTTCTGATAAACGCCTTTATGGTTCGTGAAAATCTTCTCCCGATCCACGGGAACACCGAAGATCGTGAGCGGCTGACCGAAGATATTCAAACTCTGGATCGCGCTGCTGCTCGTACCGATTGCCTGTGCCATGTCGCGGACTCCCGATGCCTGTTATTAAAAAACGTCGCACTGCCAATAGGGTTGCCTTGGCAAGTCAGCAAGGGGTGTGCCAAAACCGAGAAATTGGAAAAGCGCCATGGGCGTAGGCGCTTAACCCCTCATCCGGCTCCCGGTGGTTTTGGGCCGATGGATCTTTTAAGACCATGGGTATCTTTTAGTCTACATGGGGCGCTGCTGAAAAAAGTGCCGGCGGATGTGGGTTTTAATGGCAGGGAGCTGGGCCGCCAGCAGCCGGCAGCGAGTTTTTTGAATATTGCCAAATCCGCTAACGATGGTATATGCACCTTATAATATCGATTGTGTCGATGGCCAGATACGCACCATTCTTAGAGCAGAGTGCGCAGGGAGAATCATGACCCGCCGAACTTCCATCCTGTTGCTGGTGAGTTTGTTGTTTATCGCCGCTGTTGTTGCGCCTCCCGCGACTTGGGCCAAGGAGGAGTATGCCCGCAAGACCGGGCAGGGCTGCATTTTCTGCCACCAGGAGAGCACCGGCGGGCCCTTGAAGACGGTCGGGTTCGCTTACATCCGCAACGGTTACCGCTATCCGATTTCTTCCACGGTATTGGAAAAAGCGGAACGGCTGCAAAACCCCTGGCATAAGGCCTTGCGCTTCATCGTCGGTTACCTTCACCTGCTGGCCGCCGTGATTTTCTTCGGGGCCATCTTTTATATCCATATCTTCGTCCGCCCCACGCGACTGTCCGGAGGGATTCCCAAGCCCGAGCGGCTGTTAGGGGTCTCGTGCATGACCCTCCTTACAGCCACCGGCATCTACCTGACCTGGACGCGCATGGACCGTTGGGAGCAGTTTTGGGACAACACCTTCGGGCTCATGCTCTCCATCAAAATCGGTCTATTCGGGCTTATGATCGCCATCGCCATGGTGGCCATCACCATCGTGCACCGCAAAATGAGAGCCGAGAGCCCGCCGTCCGGGGGGCAGGAAACCATCACGCGGGCCAATCTTTCTCAGTTTGACGGCACCGACGGGCGGCCCGCCTATTTCGTGCATGCCGATCAGATTTACGACGCCAGCCAGAGCCCCAAGTGGAAGGGCGGCCGACACTTCGGCAAGCATACGGCCGGAGCGGACCTGACCGAGGCAATCAAAGGCGCACCCCATGGGCCGGAAGTGCTGGCCAAGCTCCGCCACCTGGGCACCCTGGCGCCAGCCGAGGCCGGAGCGCCGAAACTCGCCCCCGCGCGCAGAGCTTTCGTCATTATGGCCTACACCAACCTGGTGCTGATTTTTCTCATCCTGGCCTGCATCGGGGTCTGGCGCTGGGATTTTCCCATACGTCTGGTACCCGAAAGAAGCGAGGCGGCCATCGTGGGGCAAACTTGTCTCGAATGCCACCGCGTCAAGACACCGGGCGTAGTGCGCGACTGGGAATCGGGGATGCATGCCCGGGTGGATGTACATTGCGACAAGTGCCATCATGCCGTGGACGAAGCATCTGTCTTGCGTTCCCATTTGGAATACTCTCCCAATCCGGTTGCCGTGGTCGTCTCTCCCAAGAACTGCCAGGGGTGCCACCCCCAAGAGGCTGAGCAGTACAGCCGCAGCAAACACGCCAACACCTGGGAGATCATGTGGAAAGTCGATGTGTGGCTCAACCAGGGCGCCAACAACGCCATCGAAAAAACCAGCGGTTGCTACGCCTGTCACGGCACCACGGTGGCGGTGGAAAACGGCAAGCCCCTGGCCGGCACCTGGCCCAATGTGGGCGTCGGTCGGGTCAATCCCGACGGCACCAAGGGCAGTTGCACCAGTTGCCACACCCGCCACCGCTTCTCCATCGCCGAGGCGCGCAAGCCCGAGGCCTGCGACCAGTGTCACTTGGGACCGGATCATCCCCAGATCGAAATCTACACTGAATCCAAACACGGCACACTCTACCATGCCGAGGGCCAGGAATGGCAATGGGACCCCCGGGACCGCCAGTGGCGGGCCGCCATCGATTACCGTGCCCCGACCTGCGCCACCTGCCACATGTCGGCGGTCAGCGGAAAGTTTCCGGCCTCCCACGATGTGACCGAGCGCTTGTCCTGGGAGACCCAGACGCCGCGCACCGTGCGGCCCCAAAATTTTGAGGCCTTCCCCGCGGCCACCGACTGGCAGGCCGAACGCAGCAAAATGGAGGCCGTTTGCCTGCAATGCCACGCCAGCGCCTGGACCCAGGATCACTTCAGCAATCTGGACCAGGTGATCCGGAACTATGACGAGCAGTACTACGATCCGATCAAGGCTTTGATGGACCAGCTTTACGCGGACGGATCGATCTCCCGGGAGAAATACTTCGACGAAGAGATCGAGTGGCACTTTTATGAATTCTGGCACCACGAGGGCCGCCGGGCGCGCATGGGCACGGCCATGATGGCCCCCGATTATGCCTGGTGGCACGGCTTTTACGAACTCAAGCACCGCTTCGTGGATATCCACGCGATGGCCGACGATATAAAGAAGGACAAGGGTGCGCGGCGTCATGTGCCATTGCCCGGCCGCAGCCAATAGCA
>JAKAFO010000002.1 GCA_021819735.1 Deltaproteobacteria bacterium | reverse complement strand
ACGATGCGCTTGGTGCCCTTCAGGCCCTTGTCGCCTTGTACCCGGGAGGTCAGCGGCTTGAGCACACCCTCCTTGCGCAGGATATCGATGGTGGTGCGATCGTTGGGCTCTCCCAGGCTGTCCAGACCATCGATTTTGTACAAGATGGCCCCTTTGATCTCGGCGATGATCGGTTGCAGGTTCTTAAGCACCAGAATGTTGCGGTTGATCAATTGCGAGGGATTGATGCCGTAATCGGTAAGGGCGTCGAAGAGAACGCCTTCCAGCTTTTCGCTGATGCGGCTGGTGCCCACGGTGACGGTTTTGGCTTGGTGCTTGATGGCGTCCACCGGCCGGGACATGCCGTTGATGGACTCTCCCAGAAACTCGAACAGGCTGTTGAGCATGTTCAAGGCCGTGCCTTTCTTGCCGAAGTCCGGTTCGAAATCCGAAACCGGCAGGCGTCCGGCCAGGTATTTCAGCAGTAACAGCAGATCGGCGGCGTGGCGGATGGTGCTGGGCAGACCGCCGCTGGTCAGTCGTTTGCGGAATTCGGTGTAGAATCCGGCCACCTTTTCGCGGAAGTTTTTTTCCAACACCACTTCGTAGATATCCAGGCCATCGCGGGCGTATTGATCTACCGTGTGTTTGAGATCTTCCCGAAACTGGTGGAGAAAATGCGAACCGTTGTTGATGGCCAGGGCCGCATGGTAGCCCCACAGATGGCCCACCAGGGTATTGAGAATCGGCGCTAGGTGCGACGGCATGCCGGGTACATGGAAGACATCTTCGGCATAGGCGTCGAAACGGGTTTCGCCTTCGTCGGCGATGACCACCGTCGCGGCCTTGTGGGCGCGGAAGATGGCGGTATCCTTGACGATGTCTCCGATGACGGTGCTGCCGACGCCGGCTGCGCAGATGACGATCAGCGGTTCGGACGAGAGATCGATGTGCTTTTTATCTTCGACATAATCCGAGGAGATGGTTTTATAGCACAGCTCGCTGAGCTTGATACGGATCTCGTCGGAGGCCGATTTGTTGGGACCGCTGCCCACGGCGGCCCAGTAGGTTCGCGTGGGCGCCAGGCGTTCGGCCGACTGTTGGATCTTAGCGCGCATGGCCAGCACGGTGCGCATGTGGTCGGGCAGGGTAAGCAGGGTCTTGATCTCGTCGGCTACGAAGGAGGGCGACCGCCGGCGCTTGACTTCGGCGATCTTCAGGCTGATCAGCGCTCCGGCCACGATCTGGGAGTAAAAGGCTTTGGTGGAGGCCACCGACATTTCGATGTCCCGTCCGCTGCTGGTGTAGACCACGCCGTCCACCTTGAAGGTCAGGTCCGAATCGCGGCGGTTGACGATGCACATGGTCAGGGCGCCCCGGGCGCGCACCATGTCCACGGCGCGGTTGGTGTCCGTGGTGGTGCCCGATTGGCTGATGGCCACCACCAGGGCATCGGCCATGGCGGCCGGATCGCCGCGGTCGTCCATCTGGAAACCGCTCAGTTCGGAGGCTTTGAGCGCGCTGATTTTTAGGGAAGGTTCGTTGAGGTAGTAATCCAGAATGTTGCTGATGGCCTGGGCCGCGATGCCGGCGGTGCCTTGACCGATGAAATAGACGCGCCGGATGCGGTCATCGGCCAGGGCCCGGGCGATGCGATCGGGAAAAGAACTTTCCGGCAAGGCGATGGTGGGGCGGCCCGGATCGTCGGCGGCCATCTTCCAGCGGTTCTGGATGGTGCGCGCCACCGACAGCGGCGCTTCGGAGATCTCCTTGAGAAAGTAGTGGGGGAACTCCTGGCGGTCGATGTCCCGGGAAGTAATCTGGGTGTGTTGAATGTTTTCCGGACCCAGGGGCATGGGCGTGCCGTCGTAGTACATGGCCCGGATGCCTTCCAACCCGCCGGCGGCAGTTTGGTCCAGGATGAAGATCTGCCCCTGGGTGGGACCGCTTTGGCCTTGAACCACCTTTTCGCCGTTGAGCTTGATGAAGCGGGAGGTTTGCTCGACGAAGCCGTAGACTTCGGAGGTGGGCAGGTAGTGATCTTCGGCCAGGCCCACGAAGACCGCCTGCCCGCTGCCTTTCTGGGCCAGGAAAAACTTGCCCGGCGCCAAATCGGTGTGCATGGCGATGGCATGGGAGCCTTCGAAGTCGCTCACCGCGCGCCGGAAGGCTTCGCTGACCGTGTGCCCCTGGCTGAGGTGGCGCTCGATCTGCAGGGGAATGATCTTCGTATCGGTGGTGATCTCTTCGGGAATGGGTTCCCCGTTTTGCTCCCACTTCTTTTTCAGGGCCAGGTAATTGTCGATGTCGCCGTTGAGACAGGCGTGGATCATGCCCTTCCTGGCGCAGGAGTGGCCGACGGTGGCATTGTCCACCGGATGGCAGTTGGCGATGGTGATGGCGCCCACCGAGGCCCAGCGGGTGTGGGCCGAAACCGTATGAAACAGGTGGGGGCGGCGGGCGATCAGGCGCAGAACGGGGTCTTGGGCGATCTCCTGGCGCAGCCGCTGGACATTGTCTCCCAGGCAGCCGATTTCCGCCGCCACTTTGTAGGTCAGGGTGAGGCCCACGGGGCCACCGCCGTCTTGGGCGTGGATGCCGATGGATTGGTTGACCAGCACCGCGCGTTCGGAGCGCTGCGTGACCTGATCGCCCAAACCGGCTTGGGTCCATTCCGTCACCAGTTGCGCATGGACATCGGGCGCAAGGAGGAAAAGCAGCGATACACCGGCCGAGTCCCTGCCGCGCACTTCCAGGCGGTCGATGCTGTTGAGCACTGTGTTCAGGTTGCGGTAGGTGCTCACCATGCGCGGGTCCGGCGACGCCTGGTCGGCCCCCATGAGCGCTTTGACCTTGTGGATGTTTTCCAGCAGTTCGACCTTTAGGCACCAGGCCGTATCCTTGATGCGTTCGATGTGCTGATCGGCGCGTTCGGCGTCGGCCGCGGCCAGATAGCCCATTTGCTTGTGCAGGGTATTGCTCTCTTCGGCGATGAAGCTATCCAATCGTCCTGCCAATGCGCCGATGCGGGCTTGGACCTGGGGATCGGCGAAGAGGGCCAAAAAAGGGCTCTCCTGTTTCAGGTCGCAGGCCAGTTGATACAAACGATCGGGCGCGGCATCGCCGCCCATATGATGCTCGGCCGGCGATGACCAGCCTTGAACGTAACGCGCCAGGGGGTGTTTGAGAATTTCGGCGGCCTGGAGTTCCATGGCGGGCAGGACTTCCAGGGAGGGCGGTGTACTTTTGCGGTGAAAGGCGATCAGTCCGGCAAGGCCGCAGCACAGCAGATTGGGCGAAGCGGGCAGAACGACCCAGATATCCGTTGGATTGCCGGCCGGAGGGTGTCCCCAGCAGATCGGCGCGCGCAGATATGCCTTAAGGTTGTCGAACCCTTGCCGGACCTGGGAGCGCACCCATGTCGCGCTATGGTCTATGTATCGAAGGGTTGACCCGAAGATCGATATCGTCCCCAGCGATTTTACTCTCCTCATCCCCAATCTCCTTTGCCCCGCAGCCTGCTGAAAGAATTTTGCTTCGGTCAGGGACCTTACATCCGGCGGTATAACTCCCGGATTCGCTCCCGGGTCATTTTTTGGCGCCACTGCTTGCCCAGGGCGTTTTCCCAGAGCGGTTCGAGCACCAGGGCCACCTCCACCATCTTTTCCATTTGGGCCTCGCTGATTCCGGCGGTCAGCCCCCGGGGCAGATCGATTTGCTGCTTGACCAGCATTTGCCGGAATTCGGCCACGCCCTGGGGATAGAACTCTTCCAGGTAGTCGAAGACGATGCTGTTTCCGATGCCGTGGTGGACGCCGAGCACGAAACTCAATCCGTAAGACAGGGCGTGGGCCACGCCCACCTGGGAATAGGCGATGCTCATGCCGCCGAAGAACGAGGCCATCATCAGCTTGTCGTCGCTGTCGGCCCCGTCTTCCAGAAATACTTCTTGGCACAGGCTCAACGATTTTTCGCCATAGGCCTTGGAAAAGGCGTTGAGAAAGGTGCCGGTGAGCGATTCGATGCAGTGGATGTAACAATCCATGCCGGTGTAAAAACGCTGCTGGCGGGGTGCGCCGGCGATCAGTTCGGGGTCCAGGACCACCTGGTCGAAGACGGTGAAGTCCGAATTGATCCCCAGCTTCTTCTGGGGGCCGGTGAGCACAGTGGTGCGCGACACCTCCGCCCCGGTGCCGGACAGGGTAGGCACGGCGGCATGATAGACGGCCGGGATCTTGATCAGGTCCCAACCCTGGTAATCGGTCGATGAGCCGGGGTTGGTCAGCATCAGGGAGATGGCCTTGGACAGGTCCATGGTGCTGCCGCCGCCGATGCCGATGACGCCCACCGGCAGCGTTTGGCCGCGTTCAAGCATGGCGGACCTCACTTGAGCGGTGAGTTGGTCGACGTAAGTCGTCTTGGGTTCATGATCGACGTTGACCCAGAGCAGCAGATCCTGGCTGTGCAGCGGCACTCTTTGCTCCAGGGGTTTGCCCTTGAAGACATCATCCACCACGAAGACGACGCTGGAACCGGCCGAGGCGCGCCGGGCGGCCAGAATATCGTCCAATTGGTTGAAACATCCGCGGCCGAATACGATGCGATCTACAGTTTTGAAATTGCGAAACATCTATTCACCTCTGGGTTTATTGATGCGTTAAAAGGGGCGATTCACCGGCGGATCGAATGCGCCGGGCAAATCGGCGCGTTATCGGGATAATACTTTTTGAATCGCGGCGATGCGCTGCGCCACATCCGTCTGGCGCCAGCCCAGCTTGATCTGCATGGCAACGGTGCGCGCGATGATCGCATCCGAACGGGGCAGCGTGACACGGCTGTAGTCCGGACAGGGGTCGCACAACTGGGCGGGCAGCCGCGCCGGGCTCTTCATCTGCTTGAGATGGTGCCAATTGCGCAGGTAGTGCCAGTTGTTGTCGTAGTAGTAAAAACAGCCGTCGGCGCCGCCGGCGTTCAGGTCGCGCGCCGTTTGGCGGGCGCTCTCTTCGTCCGGCAGCATGAAGGTCAGAAAGGTGGCCGAGTCGCCTTGCGCATCGGGCAGTTGGCGAAAGCCGATCCGGGGAAATTTTGCCAGGGCCTCTTTCAAGGCGGCCTTGTTGGCCCGTTGGGTGTTCAGGATGGCGTCGAGCTTGCGTAACTGGGCCAATCCCACGGCCGCATTGAGTTCGCTGATACGATAGTTATAGCCGATGATGGGATGGCTTTCGGCGCCGCGGTCGCTGCCGATGTGGTCGTGACCGTGATCGGCATAGGCATGGGCCAGCGTGTAAAGCCGATCGTCGTCGGTGACCACCGCGCCGCCTTCCCCGCAGGTGATGGTCTTGACCGGGTCAAACGAAAAACAGCCCATGTGGCCGAAAGTGCCCAGGGCTTTACCGTGGAACGAGGCGCCCACCGACTGGCAGGTGTCCTCGATGAGCGCCAAACCCTTGGCCTTGCAGAAAGTGGCGATCTCGTCGATGCGCGCCATGGCGCCGCACATGTGCACGACGATGACGGCTTTGGTGCGCGGCGTCAGGTAGTTTTCCAGCAACGCGGGATCAAGGCCCAGTGTCTCATCAATTTCGGCAAAAACCGGCACGGCGCCGGCCGTCAGGATGGCTTCGAAAGTCGCTACAAAAGTGAAGGGCGGTATGATCACTTCATCGCCGGCGCCGATGCCGCAGGCTGCCAAGGCCACATGCAACGCGGCCGTGCCGCTGGCGCACAGATGGCAATGGGCCGTGCCCAGGCGCCCGGCCAGTTCATTTTCGAAATCGCGGGCCTTCCAGTGTCCTTTACGGGCGGCATCAAAACCGTAGCGAAACAGGACGCCGGTATCCAGCACATCCTGAACCTCTTTGCGTTCTTCTTCGCCGAATATTTCAAAACCGGGCATAATGGATTCTCCTAGGGCGTTCGTCCATAGTCCTGCAAGAGGGCTGAACGAAGTTGAGTCAGAGGGTTCTTCCTCATGCAAATCGGCGGATCATCGCAAGGCCGCAACGCCATCAAAGGTGTTCCGTCGAATGGTTTAATCTTATAGCGCCAGATTGTCGATTTGTCATGGGCATTGTGCAGTGGGCTCCGGTTGCGGTTAGGCGGTTAAGGTCATGCGCTTTATGGACGGGGCTCCTTCACAAAGTTCGTTAAGGTTTGGATCGGCGCATCAGCCCTTGGATTTGGCGCTTTTGATCTCGTTGGGCGGCATCTGCTGCTTGAAATAGTGGGTAAAGGCCATGCGGGCATAGGTGCCGGCACGCACGCCGATGTACTCTTCATGGGCCACCATCACGGCCACGGCCAGTTGGCCCGAGCCATCCTTGGCTTCGGCAAAGCCCACGAACCAATCGAAGCGCGCATCGTTGGTCCGGCTGGAAATGGAGCCGGTTTTGCCGCCGATACGCAAGTGCGACAACACGGGGTCTTTCATTTGCCCACGGAAGGCCTTGCGGGCGGTTCCCGATTGGACGGTTTCTTCCATCATGGCGCCCAGAATGGATGAGGCCTTGGAAGTCATCGCTCGTCGCTGCCAGGTGGGTTGGGATTGATAGAGCACCGTGCCGTCGGTGTCCACGATGCGCTCCACGAAGTTGGGGCTTACCAGGCGGCCCTGATTGAGCACCGCCGAAACGATCACCGCGGCATGCAAGGGTGAAATGGTGGTTTCGTTATTGAAACCGCTGGCGATTTCAGCCAGGCGATAGGGGGCGTCCGTCACCGCCAGGTGGCTGGGCGCAACCGCCAACTCGAAATCCATGGGCTGATTGAACCCGAAACCCAGGCCATACTCTTCCAGTAGATCTTTGCCCAGTCTCAGGGAGCCCAGTTTGCCGAAGACCGGATTGATGGATTGGGCAAATGAATCGGCAAAAGAAACGGTATGGGTGTATTTGTTCTCGGACTCCTTGAGCTGGCTTTTATACAGGGTGTGCTTGTAGCCGTTGTAGCTGATGGGGGTATGATTCGTAAAGCCGCAATGGTCCACCGCGGCGGCGGCGGTCACGATTTTGAACAGGCTGGCGGCCGGAAACGTGCTTTGCAGGCAGGGATTGGCCCGCGGATCGGCTTTGTCGAAACCGGCCAAGGCCCTGATTTTCCCAGAATCGGCTTCCATAACCACGATGCCGATAAAGCGGGAGTTCTTTCGATCCATGGCATCGACCAGCAGGGCTTGTAGATCCGGGTCCAGGTTCGTCTGGACCTGAAGCGGTTGTCCCTGCGTCGACAATGTGACGCTTTTGTCCATCAAGTGCCCTAAATCCAACCCTGCAAGCAAAAGTTGCGCGTCCTTTTTGCCCATGATGCGATCGTCTTTGCGGTCGGGCGGCAGCATTGCGGGCGCGGGTTGCGCCTCGACCGGAGCAGGCGGCACAGCGGCGGGCGCAGGGGGCACGATACTTATTTCAGGTAACGCTGCCTTTAAATCAGCCGGCGTGCCCGTAGGCTTGGGAGGTGGGCTGGGCGGCGATGCAGCTACTCGCACCGGCTCCGGACGATGGACCGTGTTGGTGTCTCCGGTGGAGGGCAAACTCATGTAAACGCCTAAAATGAGCAGCGCGCCGGCGGACAAAAGCAGGGCTGCCCGGCGTCGAATGTTGCGTTTTACCGGGCGGCGTTGGAGTTGGGCTTGGTAATCGCGCCAGGTAGGGCGATGGGGCTGTTTTGGGCGATCCGTTCGAAATAGATTCATGACACCGTGCACGCGTATAGCAGTCGGACAACTAGGGCGTTTCAAATCGCCCGAACATCAACCGGAGCAGATGGATGCTGACTTGTTACTTGATCGGAGAACCCGGCGGCATCGGCCGGTCTACGGTTAAGGCCACCGTTTGTTTCTGCGAACCATCTGAACTGTCGGAGCTATCGGAACTAGCAGCAAGAAGCATGCCTTTAGATAGCACGCCCATCAATTTGGCCGGCTTTAAATTGGCCACGACAATGACCTGCTTGCCGATAAGTTCATCCGGTGTGTAGTGCTCGGCGATTCCGGCCACCAGGCTGCGCGCTTCCGGTTCCCCCAGATCGATTTCCAGCTTGAGCAGCCGTTGGGCGCGTGCGATGGGCTCAACCTTCAGCACAGTGGCGACGCGCAGGTCCACCCGGGCAAAATCCTCCAGGGTGATTTCGGGCTTCAATTCGATTTTCGGCACAATGGCGCCAGGCGCCGTTTCGCTTGGGGCGGCCGCTTTGGGCATCTCCACGCGCGGGAAGAGCGTGGTGGACTTGGGCAGTTGGGTGCCGGGGGCCAGATGCTTCCAGGTCTTGATGGTTTCGATCTTGAAGAAGGGTTGGTCGGGAGCGTAGCCCAGATGCTTTTGCATGGTGGCGGCGGTGTCGGGCATGATGGGATAGATCAATCCGGAGATGACCCGCAGGCCTTCCAGCAGGTTGTAGATTACGGCTTGCAGTTGAGGGAGGCTTGATTTGGCTTTGGCCAGTTCCCAGGGAGCCGTGACGTCGATGATTTTGTTCATCTGATTGATCAACTCCCACACGGCGGACAAGGCCTTGTGAAAGGCGAAGCCGGCCATCTCCTGGGTATAGGTCTCGATGGCCCGGCCGATTCTTTCCGGCATCCCCAGGGAGAGTTCGGCTTCGATGGCCGGATCGCTCTGGGGGACAACCCCCTTAAAGTATTTGTGCGCCATGGTGATGACGCGGGAGAAGAGGTTGCCCAGGTCGTTGGCCAGGTCGGAGTTGATGCGCTGCACCAGCGCCTCTTCGTTAAAGTTGGCGTCGAGCCCGAAGACCATTTCGCGCATCAGAAAGAAGCGAAAGGCATCGAGGCCATAGACGTTTTTCAATTGCAGCGGTTCAACTACATTGCCCAGGCTCTTGGACATCTTGCTCTGGGCCACGTTCCAGTAGCCGTGCACGTTCAGATGCCGGTAAACAGGCAAACCGGCGGCCTTGAGCATGATGGGCCAATAGATGCCGTGGGGCTTGAGAATGTCCTTGGCCACGATGTGCTGAACCACGGGCCAGAATTTATCGAAGCGCGCATCCTCGGGATACCCCAGGGCGGAGACGTAGTTGAGCAGGGCATCGAACCACACATAGGTGACGTAATCTTTGTCGAAGGGCAGGGTGATGCCCCATTTGATCCGTGACTTGGGCCGCGAAATGCAAAGGTCGTCCAGAGGTTCGCGCAAAAAGGCCAGCACTTCGTTGCGGTAGCGTTCGGGCCGGATCATGTCCGGGTGCTGGCGGATGTGGTCGATGAGCCACTGCTGGTACTGCCCCATCTTGAAAAAGTAATTGGACTCCTTGATCGTCTCCGGGGCGGTCTGATGGTCCGGGCATTTGCCGTCCACCAGCTCTCGATCGGCGTAAAAGCGCTCGCAGCCGAAGCAGTATTTGCCTTCATACTCGCTGAAGTATATATCGCCCTGGTCATAGATGCGCTGCAGGATCATCTGGACGACATTGCCATGGGCCGGATCGGTGGTGCGGATGAAATAATCGTTGGAGATATTCATTTGGGGCCACAATTCGCGGAACAGGGCGCTGATTTTGTCCACGTAGGCCCGCGGAGTAGTATTCTCCTTCTTGGCGGCCCGCATGATCTTGTCGCCATGCTCGTCGGTGCCGGTGAGAAAGAAGGTTTCATCGGTCACCATGCGGTGGTAGCGATTGATCACGTCGGCGCAGATGGTGGTATAAGCGTGCCCCAGGTGGGGTTTGGCGTTCACATAGTAGATGGGGGTCGTTATATAAAATGGTTGTGGCATGGCGACTCCTGATTGCTAAAGAATATTGAACTCAGACAGATTTACGGCTTGATGATTTCATCCAGCCCCACCTCGACCTCGCGATCTTCCTCGACGCGCAGGGAGATGCGTTGGCGCAGGAAATTGAGGCGAACCACCTTGCCGGTGTGCTCTTTAGTTTGCACCACTTTGCCCATGGCGGGAAACTGGGCGCGCAGCTCCTGGTACACCTGGTTCTCGAAAGTCAGGCAGCACATGAGTCGGCCGCACTGGCCCGATATCTTGGTCGGGTTGAGGGAGAGCCCCTGGTCCTTGGCCATGCGAATGGATACCGGGTCGAATTTTTCCATGAAGCTCGAACAGCAGAACTCCCGGCCGCAGCGTCCCAATCCGCCGCACATTTTGGCCTGGTTGCGGATGCCTACCTGGCGCATTTCGATGCGCACATGAAAATTCTTCACCAGCAATTTGACCAGTTGACGAAAATCCACCCGGCCGTCGGCCGTGAAAAAGAAGGTCAACCGGCTGGCGTCGAAGGTGGCCTCCACACTAAAAAGGTTCATCGGCAGGCCAAGCTCCTTGATGCGCGCCACGCAAAAGGCATGTGCCTGTTTTTCCAGCTCTTCGTTCTTCTGGCGCTGTTCGAAGTCTTCCGAAGTCGCCTTGCGGAACACCTTTTTGAGCTGCTTGCCCGGCTTTTCGCTGGGTACTTCCGGGTGCATCTCTTCCAGGGGTTCGAGCCGTTCCGGTGAAGCGTCCCCGAACGCCTGGGGTTCGGGCAGGTGGCTATCCTCGTTCGTTCCCGGGCCGGCTTCCGCCTGGGCAATCGGTTCGGCCGTCTGCGCGGGTGCCGGCGCATCCTGAGACGACGGCAATTGAGCCACCGTGCCAAAACCCAATCCCTGTTCAGTCTCCACAATTACGGCATCGCCTAATTGCAATACATAAGCGCCGCAATCGAAATCGTATATTTTACCACCCGATTTGAATCTTATGCCTACAGTTTTTCCCATATAGTTACCGATCGTACCGCCTCGCGTTATTTTTCAGGCGGCTAGTATTTCCGTCATTTGCAAGGCCATCACGTCCAAAGTTAATCTTAAGTTGCCATTGGCCGCAATACATTTTTGAGCGTGTTCCAATGCCTCCCAAAGGGCCGATAGTTGGTTTTCGCTGAGGCCCGACCGGGCCCCGGCAAGCAGTTCATCGCACTGTCCATTCATCGCATACCCCGGAGCATATGGCCAGATGCCTAAGTCCCTAATCCATCCCTTGAGCAATTCCAAATCGTTCTCGATGCTCTCCTTGCACTGGGCCAGGCGCGCGGAAAAAGCCAGGGAGACGGTGGCCGGACGGGCTTTTAAAAGCTGGGGTCGATCCAGCCCCGAAGCCCGCAGCATCCAATCGCGGCGCTGGCGCCACCCCGCCTCGGACAAGCGCAACGCTCTGGTGACGCTGCCGTCCGCCAATTGAGCCAAAGCGCGCGCCTGCTCAGCCGCCATGCCATGCTCTCTTTCCAGCAGGGCGGATAGCTCATCGAAGTTTAACGGACTGAAGCGGATATGCCGACACCGCGAGGAAATGGTGGGCAGCAAATCCGTGCGCTGGGCGGCCGTCAAAATCAAAATGGTGTCCGCCGGCGGTTCTTCCAATACCTTCAATAGCGCATTTCCGGCCTCCTGGTTCATCGTCTGGGCATCGGTCAATATGACCACGCGGCGGCCCATGCCGAAAGGCTTCATGGCCAGTACTCCCAGAAGGTTGCGTATCTGATCGATGCGCAGCATCCCTTTGCGGGGGCCGATTTCAATGGTATCCGGATGGGTGCCTGCCGCGATCTGATGACAGGTTCGGCACCGTCCGCACGGCCGTGTGACCTCATGAGGGCCTTCCTCGATCGTCGACTGGGGCGCGCCGCAGTGAAGCGCCATGGCAAAACGTCGCGCCAAGGTGCGCTTGCCGATGCCCTCGATGCCCGTGAAGAGCATGGCATGGGGGATGGACCCGGAAGAGATGAAATGCCGCAGGATGCGCAGCGGCAGTTGCTGTCCGGCAATGCCATCGAAACCTTGCATGGCCGGACTATGTGACATGTGCCCGCCTGTCCGGCATCTTTGTCTGCAAAGATCCGTTTTCGGGATTCTTGGACGCCGGCTTGCGGACGGCACGTTGCGGCCAATTACGCATCGACACGATCTTTGAGCTCTTTGCCCGATTTGAAAAATGGGAGCTTTTTGGGACCGATCGTCACTTTAGCGCCGGTCTTCGGGTTGCGGCCCACATAGCTTTTATAAGTTTTCACGTAGAAGCTGCACAAGCCCCGGATTTCCACGCGCTCGCCCTTGGCCATGGCGTCGGTCATGCTGTCGAAGAAAATCTCAACTACCTTGGCGGCTTCGTTTTTGGAGATATCCGTTTTATCTTTCAGCGCAGAGATAAGTTCAAGTTTGTTCATGGCCCCTCCTTCCATCCATGCATGGGCATCGCCTTGGGCTTTGGAAGCTCTGCTATAAGATGGAAGTCTATACAAAGTCAAGGAGTTATCCGAGATCAGGGTCTTTCCGGAGCCAGGAGCCTTCACGCCGGAATGGCGGGGGGGCGCTCCACATCCTCGGCATTGATCTCCACCGCGGCGAATTGTCCCAGGGCCTCGATGAAAACGATGACCCGGTCCAGGCCCTGGTAGCGCTCGAAGATGCCGATGACGCCGGCAAAAGGGCCATTGACCACCACCACCCGATCCCCTTTGGAAAAAAAGGTGCCGGTAATGATGGGCTGATCGGTGGCCACCATGATTTGCAGCGACGCGATCGTCTCGTCGGGAACGCTTATGGGGCCGTGCTTGTCGCCAATGAGTTTGACGGCGCCTACGGTCTTGACGATTTCCAGATGACGATGGGGGTGAAGGTCGCTGTGCACGAAAAGGTATCCGGGAAAAAGGGGCACCCGGATCATCTTCTTGCGGTCTTTACGTCGGCTGGGAACAATGATTTTCGGAAGAAAAACCTCTACGGTTTTTTTCTGAAGCTGTTCATGCACCACACTTTCGGACCGGCTTTTGGTGTGCAGGACATACCAGGCCGGTATCAGTTTATCGTTCGCCATCGTAACCTATCCAATTGAAATCCCATTTAAATAAAATCGATCGTGCCGGGTGGCGGTTCAAGGCCAGGCCTCTTGCTCGGCGGCGTTTGAAAAGTCTTCATAGACCTGAAAACCAAGCGCAAGTCAAACTTTTTTCCCTATGACCACGCCTTGTTTGCCTATTGGCCGATAGTGCCCAGGCCGTTGAGATGAATCATGAAGGAGATGCTGCGGTTCTGCTCTTCCTCCTCTTTGAAATTCAGATCCAGGCCCCAGCATTGACGGCGATAAAGGATGCCCACACCGGTTTCGATCAGGGTCTGGGTTTCGATGTTGCGTTCATAATTGCCACGCAGGCCAAACGACTGGGTCAGTCTCAGCAGACCGGCCAGGCGGATGCTTTCCACCCCTCTGACTTCCTCTTCGGGATCTTCCCGGGTGTAGCGATACCCGACGCTGAGGAGGTCGCCGCGCAGGTCCCACAGCCTCAAGGTCGCATTGTAACCATAAAAACGGCTGTCGTAGGGGCGCCACAACGCATCGGCGTCCAGCCAGATATAGCGTCCGGGCGTAAGATCCAGTTCGGCCAAAAGATCGGAAAAGGGTCTGGGGTCATCCTCTTTATGCTTGTCGATATCGAAGCTCTCGGCCAGCTTGAAGCGCATCAAGGGATTGTAGAGGACATCAGGCCCCTTGGCATCCACCGGCCGGGGCTTGCGTGCGACCAGGGTATTGGTCAGCGCGAACGTAATGAGGTTCCGAGCTTCGATTTCATCCAGTTCGTCGAAGTCGAACTGGGCGGTTTCATCCTGGTCTTGTTCGGGGATGTACTCGTAGATTAACTGGGGCTTAATGCCATGTTTAAGCCGGTCGTATCCGGCGGTATCCATGTCGAAAACCCGGTAAAAATCGGTGCTGGTATCGAGCTTGAGGTCATAGATGGATCGATAGTAATCGTTGCGATCGTCCTCCGGATCGGTTCCCCATTCATCGATATGCCAGGCGGTTTGGCGGAGGCCGGCCGAGGGCTCGAAAAACACTCCGTTGAAAAAACGGGTGGGGTAGTAAACCCGCGGGTAAAGGTCGGCGCGTTGTCCGCGCGTGCCCTCCTCGCGGTAAAAGTTGGTGTAACTGGTGAGCAGATTGAAATAAACAGGGGTTCCGAAAATTTTCTGTTTGGCGCCATCCAAGGTGAATTCGGGAAGGTTTTGCAGGGTATCGTCGGCTGCCCCGCTGCGACGTTTGGTCACATCGTCGTACCAGCGGGCATCGGCATTGAAGGCGTAACGGTTCCAGAGGCGGTTGACGTTCAACTGATTTTTACGAACGGGATCATTATAATCGTCGATGTCGCGGCCGAAGGTCTCCAGAAAATAGTCCCGGGTTTGATCGAAGCCGTTCACCCCGTCTTGAAACTCTTTGAGGTAATCCTGGTCGCTGACCACGTCCAAATCGAGTTTGGCGGTCATGCCCGCGGGCAGCTCCTGGTCTACTTTGGTTCGCACCCAGTATCGATCCGCATTGGGTCGCAAATATCCATCGTCCGCGTACCCCCATTGCGTGCTGTTCTCTGCTTGGCCGTCATCCACCTTGCGGTCTTCGAAACCGTCGGCCATCAGGGTCCCCATGGACGCGTCGCTGGCCGCGTAGCGATACTCTCCTCCCAGACGCGTGCCGCGTTTGGACATGTAATGGGCGAAAAAGGTGGCGTCCATGCTGTCGTTGATGGCCCAGAAAACGGGTTGCTGATATTCGGTGCCCCTTCGGTCGGAAAGACCGAACTCGGGAGTCAACAGCCCCGATTGGCGTTTCAATTTGATCGGAAAGGCCAGATATGGCGTGTAAATCAGGGGTAATTTCTTAGCCCACAGGGCGGCATGGGTGGCAAAACCGTACCCCTCGATGGTCACCTTCAGATCTTTGCTGGTAATGAGCCAATCGGGATTCGGGCCATCGCAACTGGTCAGCGTGGCATCCTGAACATGATAGCTCTGGGGGCCGGTTTTCTCAATTTCCTGGCCCGTCACGTAGAAATGGTTTTCAGATAAAAAGACCGAACCTTCGGTGAGTCGCCCGGTCTCATCATCCAGGTGGAGCTGCATCTTTTTTCCGGTGAGCGTGTCCTTGCCTGAAACCAGCCGCACATTGCCCTCGGCCCATGCCTGGCGGCTGGTTTGATTGAGGCGTATCATGTCGGCGGTCAAGGTGCGGCCTTCCCGAATCACCTTCACGTTGCCTTCCGCCATATATTCATCACTCTCCGGATCATAAGTGACCCGGTCGGCATTGACTTGCCATGCTTCGGGCGGCAAGGGCGCCTCTGTCTCGGCCGCATGCGCGACGGGCGTCCATACGGTCAGCCAAAAACCGATCCAAGTGCAAAACAGCAGGGGCAGTATGTGGAGGCCATGCTTGGAGAACTTGGGCGGGTGCATGCCGGACTTCAAGCTCCTTGAGGGTTTTCGGTCCGGGCACACTTTGCCATGCCCGGGGCAGATGGCGATTGTAGCTTCAGGGCGATGTCGGATGGCTTCAAAAAGAAACCTTTCGCCGGATGGCCGGTTAATCCACTTGCCTCCGATGAAATTTTTCTTTATAGAGCTAGAAACATTGAAAAATCAATGACCATTTGGCAAGGCCGCCCCCCCTTGCTTACACAGCGTCAGACCCATGATTCGGAAAGCGCATGGACGTATCGCAAGCACCCCTGACCATTTTGCTGACCAATGACGATGGCATTCACGCGCCGGGTCTGTGGGCCCTGCACCGTGCCTTGAAATCCGAGCACCACGCGATCGTGGTGGCGCCGGAGCGCGAGCGCAGCGCCGTGGGCCATGGCATTACGTTGCACAAACCATTGCGCGCCTACAAGGTCACCCTCAATGCCGGCGAAGAAGGCTGGGCCGTGACCGGCACGCCGGCCGATTGCGTCAAATTGTCCATGGTGGAGCTGCTCGAACAGCGGCCCGATCTGGTGATATCGGGGATCAACCCGGGCGCCAACGTCGGGGTCAATCTCAACTATTCCGGCACCGTGGCGGCGGCCAAGGAGGCGGCCCTTTACGGGGTGCCGGCCCTGGCGGTTTCAGTCCAAAGCAGCGAGGACCCCCATTTCGACGATGCCGCCGGTTTCGTGGCCCGGCTGGTGCCCATGGTGCGCGATAAGGGCTTGCCGTCGGGGGTTTTTCTCAATATCAATATACCTAATCTGCCGATGGACGCCGTGGCCGGGGTCAAGATCACGCGCCAGGGATGCGATCTATATGATGAATATTTCGAAAAGCGCCGCGACCCGCGCAACCGTATTTACTATTGGCAGGGTTATGAATCCCAACCCACCTACACCCAGGATAATGCGGATGGCGCGGTGCTGGCCCAAAAATTCATTACTATAACGCCGGTTCGTTGTGACATGACCGATTACAGCATGATGGAACAATTGCACGCCTGGGAGCTTAAAAAGGAATAGCGGTGCGCTCACAAGCCGCAACTCATGGGGACAGCATGGCCAAAAAAAAGCTGAAGCAAACTCCGCCCGCGGCACCGCCGCCGGAAAAACCGTCGAAAATCATGATCGTCGAGGATGACCAGATCAGTCGGGAATTCGTGCGCAATATGCTCCTCGATGACGGCTACGAAACCTGCATGGCCAAAGATGGACAGCATTGCATCGATACGGTGCGGGAATGCCTGCCGGACTTGGTTCTCATGGATGTCTCGATGCCGGCCATGGACGGCATCGAGGCCTGCAAGCGGCTCAAAGCCGATGGGGATTGCAAGAATATTCCGGTCATCTTCGTCACCGGCAACAACGATGATGAAACCCTGCAAGCGGCCTTTGACGCCGGCGGCAGTGACTATGTGCTCAAACCTGCCGGCCGTGTGGAACTGCTGGCCCGGGTGCGCACGGCCCTGGCCCAGCGCCGCATGAGTCGCAAGCTGGCGGAAGAAGAAAAGCTCAAAGGCGTTCTGGAGACTGCCGGAGGGGTTTGCCATGAACTGAACCAGCCGCTCCAGTATGTCTTGGGGGCTGTGCAACTGCTCATGCTCGATGTTTCGCCCGACAGCCCCATTTACGCCAACCTGGACAACATCCGCGCGCGCATCGAACAGATGGGCGAAATCACCCGCAAGCTGGCCGAAATCACCCATTTCCGCACGCGGAAATATGTTGGGGGCAAGGAGATCATCGATATCGACCAGTCGGTGGCCGGCCCTTCCGAAGAATAGATTTACCCGAAAAGAGAAGCCACCGAATGCCTATCGTAAAGAACAAGTTCGTAACGCATATCGTCGCCGGCGAAACCATTCAGGACCTTTTTCTACTGGCTGAAAAGAACCTAGCCCAGAAGCGGGATGGGAGTTCATTTTTAACCATCACCCTGGCCGACCGTACCGGCCAGATTCGCGGCGTGGTCTGGGACCACCTGGAAAAGGCGGCTGCCAAGGTCGGCGATTTCGTGCAGGTGCAGGCCGCCGCCAACGAATATCGCGGCGCGTTGCAATTGGTGATCAAAAGCCTGGCCCCCGTTCCGGTGCAAGAGGTCAATGCCGGCGATTTCCTGCCGGTCACCAGCCGGGATGTGGAGCAGATGTTCACGCGGCTGCGCGCTTTGACCGATACCATCGCCGCTCCCTTTCTCAAGGCCCTCATGAACGCTTTCTGGAGCGACGGCGAGTTCGTGCGCATGTTCAAGCGCGCGCCGGCCGCCAAAAAAATGCACCACGCCTATCTCGGCGGTTTGCTCGAGCACACCCTCTCCATGGCCCTGCTGGTGGACAAGATCGCGGGTCATTACAGCGGCGTGGACCGCGATCTGCTGTTGGTCGGCGCGGTACTGCACGATGTCGGCAAGCTGCGGGAATTCGCTTATGACCACGTGATCGATTATACGGACGAGGGGCGCCTGCTCAGCCACATCGTTATCGGTGTGGAGATGGTCGAGGCCAAGGCCCGTACCATCGAAGGGTTCCCCCCCGGGCTGGCGGCTATGGTCAAGCACATGATCGTCAGTCACCACGGCGTGCGCGAGTTCGGCTCGCCCGAGCCGCCCAAAACCATCGAAGCGGTGATGCTCAATCAAATCGACGAGATCGATGCCCGGGTCAACGCCATTCGGGAGTTCATGGCCACCGAAGATCCCGAAGCAGCCTGGACCAGTTTTCACCGCCTCATGGAACGGCAGTTCTTCAGAGGGCCATCTAATCCATAACTAAGGGTAGCGCCTTTCAAGGTGCGGGCTTCCCGGGTGGAGATGATTCCCCTTTTGGTACCGCCGAAGTCACAGGAGTTCTATGTTCATCACACTAGAAGGGATCGAAGGGGCGGGCAAAACCACCCAACTGCAAAACATCGTTGCATTCATCCAGGCCAGGGGCTATGAGTGCGCCACCACACGGGAACCGGGCGGCACCGCCGTCGGCGCCCAGATCCGCAAGGTCCTGCTCGATCCATCCAATCGTGACATGGATGCCGGCACCGAGTTGTTGCTCTATGTGGCGGACCGGGTCCAACATATCCGGACTGTTATTCAGCCCCATTTGGCGGCCGGGCGGGTGGTGGTGTGCGATCGCTTTTTCGATGCCACCCTTGTCTACCAGGGTTATGCCCGTGGCCTGGACAAAGCGCTGATCCGTTCGTTGCACCGTTTGATGTGCGATGACCTGCAACCCGATGCCACCCTCTTGTTCGATCTGGCGCCGAACGTGGGCCTGGCGCGGGCCTGGCGCGAGATCGACAGTGGCGGACGCACCAGTCAGGAGACGCGTTTCGAGAACGAAACGCTTGCTTTTCATAAAAAGGTGCGCGATGGCTATCTGGACTTGGCCCGCCAGGCCCCCCAGCGCTATCGCCTCATCGATGCCGATGGTGATGCGCAGCAGGTGTCCCGGGCGGTGCAAGAGGTATTAACCATGCTGCTGCCCGCGCGGCGCTGAACACACTGTGCACCGCGGGCAGGGGGACGTTTAAGTCTACTTTGGAAACCATGATGCCATCAACTCTGCTCGATCTCATCGGCCATACGCCGCTGGTGGCCATCCGGCGGATGAATTCCAATCCCCTAGTGCCTGTCCTGGCCAAGCTGGAGTACATGAACCCCGGCGGATCGATCAAAGACCGGGCTGCGTTGTACATGATCGAGGCCGCCGAACGATCCGGCCGTCTGACGCCGGACAAGACCGTGGTGGAAGCCACCAGCGGCAATACCGGCATCGGCCTGGCCATGGTGTGCGCCATCAAAGGCTATAAGCTGCTGCTCACCATGTCCGAGAACGCCAGCCTGGAGCGTCAGAAGATTTTGAGAGCGCGGGGCGCCGAAATCCGCCTGACGCCGGGGCATATGGGCACCGATGGCGCCATCGAAGAGGCCTACCGCCTGGCCCGGGAATACCCCGACCGCTACTGCATGACCGACCAGTTCAACAACGAGGCCAACTGGCAGGCCCATTACCACGGCACGGCCAACGAGATCTGGCAGCAGACCGAAGGGCGGGTCACGGCCATCGTGGCCACGCTGGGCACCTCGGGCACCTTGATGGGGCTCTCCCGGCGCTTCAAGGAGATCGCCCCCCAGGTGCGCATCGTGGGGGTCGAGCCTTACCGGGGGCACAAGATCCAGGGCCTCAAAAACCTCAAAGAGTCGTACATCCCCGAAATCTTCGAAAAAGAGCGTCTGGACGAAAAGGTCAACATCGAAGACGAAGAAGCCTTCGAAACCACCCGCCGGCTGGCCCGGGAAGAAGGGCTCTTCGTGGGCATGAGCAGCGGCGCGGCCATGGCCGTGGCGCTGCGCCAGGCAGCGGCCATGACCCAGGGCATGATCGTGGTGATCCTGCCCGACAGCGGCGAACGCTATCTTTCCACCTCTTTGTTCGTAGAACGGGAAAAGGTGGGCCTAGCGCTGTTCAACACGCGCACGCACACCAAAGAGAATTTCGAGCCCCAGCGGGCGGACCGCGTGACGCTGTATACCAACGGCCCCACGGCGCACGCCCCCATCCATGTGGGCGATGCCCGGCGCTTTGTCTTCGCCGACCTGGTGGACCGCTATCTCTCCTATCGCGGCTTCAAGATCCAGCACGTGATGAACATCACCGATCTGGACGAGAAGATTTTCCATGGCGCCGACGCGACCGGCATGTCTCCGGCGGATTTTGCGGCCCGGAACATCACGGCCTTCGAAGCGGACCGCCTGGCCCTGGGACTGCGCACCGTCGAGCACTACCCGCTTTCCAGCGCCCATGTCGATGACATGGTACAGGTGGTGCAGCAGTTGGTGGCCAAGGGGTTCGCGTATGAAAAGCTGCGCTCGCTCTATTTCGATATCTCCCGCTTCGACGAATATGGCCAGCTTTCGGGCATCGATCTGGATAAGATCAAGCTGGGCGCCACCGTCGATCTGGATGACTACGAGAAGGACAACCCCCGGGACTTTACCCTGCTCAAGCGGGTCAAGCTGTCGGAGCTGAAAAAAGGGCTTTACACCAAAACCGCCTGGGGCAACGTGCATCCCTCCTGGCCGTTGCAGTGTGCCACCCTGGCCATGAAATACCTGGGTGAGACCTGCGATATCCACATCGCCGGTCGCGAGCTGCTTTTTCCCTTGCACGAAAACGAGATCGCCATCGCCGGGGCCCTCAACAAAAAGCCGTTGGCCCGTTTCTGGCTGCATTGCGATCGCGTCCTGGCGGATGGCAAGAAGATTGATGATAAGGTCGGCGGAGCCACGGTGCAGGGCTTGCTCGAATCGGGTTGGAGCGGCCGTGAACTGCGCTTCTGGCTGCTCTCCACCCATTATCACAAGCCGGTGGTCTTCTCCGCAGAACGTCTGGGCGAGGCCCGGCGCACGCTCCAGCGTTTGGACGGCTGCATCGCCGGCCTGGCGCAAATTCAAACCGGCACCGCTTACAAAGAGTTGGATCAGTTGCTCTATGACCTGAAGAGCGGGTTCAATGAAGCTCTGGAGGACGATCTGAATATTTCGGCGGCCCTGGCGGTCATCTTCAAGGTGGTCAAAGAGATCAACCGGTTGGTTGCAGGACACCAAATCGCTGCGGACCAGGTGCCGGCGATAGTGTCGGCTTTCAAAGGCGTGGATGCCGTGTTGGGTATTTTTCACTTTGAACCGGTTCACACCGATCCCAACGTCCGGCAATTGCTGGACCAGCGCCAGGCCGCCCGCCAGGCCAAGGATTGGGCTAAAGCCGATGCCCTGCGCCACGAGCTGGAAAAATTGGGCGTGGCCGTGAGGGATGAGAAGCTGACAACATGATTCAATACATGCCCTTCACCTATATCCCGGAAGATTTGGCCAGGCGTTTGACCAAGGCCTTTGGACAGTTGGCGGTGTGGCAACCCTTGGAAAGCCTCGCACCTGTCCATATGCTTGACCTGGCGCGTGAAGGCAGGCTCCAATGGCGCAGGCCTGAAAAGGTCGATCCGATTCAGTTGGGCCGGGCGGCGCGCTCATTTGACCAGTGGGGCGAGCTCCACGGCGGTAAGATCGGGGAGATGAACACCTTTTTTCATGGCGGGCAGGGGGCCGACGCCCAGGAAGGCAGCGTGCACCAGATCCGCTCCCAAATCCGGCGCTGGGGCGCCACCGGAGCAGCGGATACCGATGCCGCCCTTTTTCAAGCCGCCCTTTTCCTGTGCCTGGCCCATAACTATGACCACCAACAGGATGCCCTGGCCCAGGAGCTGGGATCCGTGCAACGCCTTGAAACGCAGTTCGGGCAAATCCTGGGTGATATCGGTGATGCGGATACTTCACTAGGGTCGGCCGTTTCTCCCGCCGGCAATGGCGCCGCGGACCCGGGGCTTTTCATGACCGAACGGCGCTTGCGGGCCTGGGCCAGGCTTGCGGCCTCCCAGGCCGCTGCGGATGGGGTGTTTATCACCACCAGCCACGCGGTTTGGGAGCATCTTCTGGCGCTTTTTCCCGAGATGAAATTGACGACACTTTCTCCGTCGAAGGGGCAACATTCGCTGGGGAGGCTATCTGCCGACGAACTGACCACCCTGTTGGGAGCACTCAGGCAGGCCGAAAATCCCGGCGCGTTGTTCGCAGAGCACTGCGGTGCAGGCTGCCGGCTCGAAGGCGGCCTGTCGTTGGCTTTGGCGGTGTTGGAATTTTCCCCGGCGGTGCTGTTTGCTCGGATTCAGAAAAGCGGAGATGATTTGGAGCCGCCGCGGGCGGCGCTTAAGGTCTTCCCTCATACTGTGCTGGGATATGCGCATTCAGGGTCATAAGTGCTTGCCGCCGCAAGTTTGCTTCAAGAACTAAATCATCGAATATTAATGCTATTTCAAATGAGAGGACCGTTAGAAAAAAATAGCTGGCGGAAAGCTTGACTGCCCAATTCAATTGGTATAAGCGGTTGCTTCGATGTCGATGATAAAAGTTGGGTATCTCAACTTAGCATCTATTCCACATGAAAGGAGGCGTAATACAATGGCTTTTAATCCCGTCGTGGACGAAGACAAATGTGTGGGCTGCGAAGAGTGCGTCGATGTTTGTCCTGTCGAAGTTTTTGAGATGCAAGACGGCAAGTCCAAACCAGTCAATGCAGACGAGTGTCTTGGCTGCGAAAGCTGCGTTGAAGTTTGTGAAGCTGGCGCCATCACCGTCGAAGAGACTTAATCGATCCAGCCATACGATTGCCCCGGTAACCCTAGCGGAAGCCGGGGCAATTTTTATTTCTTCGGTCGCTCCCTGTATTCCGGGGCGCGCTGTCGGCAAGCAGCCATGTCGGGCAAACCCCAACCTATAGTTGTCGTCGCCCCTTTGCGCACATATATGTTGCGGACTATAGTCATTTGTGCTAGTTAGAAAACGTTATGAAACAATACGTCGTGGATGAACTCCGACCCGAGGATTATGCGCAAATCAAAGCGTACCTGGATCGACGTTACGCTGTGCCGGAGTTTGAAGGTCTTTATTGGGTTCCCCTTGATGAGGCGATATTGGAAGGGGTGCAGAAAGCCCATGACGATTGCCGGCCTTTCTACTTTGCCTTGGAGCTGTCCCCTGATCGCTTGGCCTGTGAATTGCTGGTCCGGACCAAACAGCAGATTCGTTGCCAGTGTATTCAATATGCCACCCCAAATCAGCGCAACTGGTTGATCGAATTGGTGGATGCGGCGCTCGAAGAGTTGAAAATCAGCGTTTAATCATGAAGCTGCGCCCGACTTCTTCAATTCGCTTGCGGGCAGCGGCCCTTACAAACGGAATTCTTACCGGCCATGGCAAACGACTCCAATCCGAGCAACTTTCTGGCATTTTTACATACCATCGTGATCTACCTTTGGACGATCGTCGGGACCATTATTTTTGGTTTGACCGCCATTCTGGTTTCCTTCTTTTCCAAAACCGGCAATAGCGTTCATCACGTGGCCCGCCTGTGGGGCCGTTCTATTCTGTGGGTCAGCGGTCTGCGAGTGCAGGTCGTGGGCCTGGAGAACATCGACGCCTCCCGCTCGGCCATTTATATGTCTAACCATCAGAGCAATTTCGATATCCCCGTTTTCTTCAGCGCACTGCCCATTCAATTCCGCTGGCTGGCCAAGGCCGAGCTGTTCAAGATTCCCATCTTCGGACAAGGCATGCGCGGTGCAGGCTACATCAGCGTCGACCGCCGCGACACCAAATCGGCCATCAGAAGTCTCGGTCGGGCCGCTCAGAGTGTGCGGGAAGGCACCTCGGTATTGATTTTTCCCGAAGGCACCCGCAGTTCCGACGGCGCCTTGTTGCCTTTCAAATCCGGCGGATTCGTGCTGGCCGTGGATGCCGGGGTGCCCATCGTGCCCATGGCCGTTCATGGTACCTTCGATGTGATGCCCAAGGGGCGCAAGATCATCCGGCGTCAGGCTGTGCGGCTCGTGGTGCGGCCTCCCATCGACGCCAGCGCTTACACCCGCAAGACCAAAAACGAGTTAATGGAGAGCGTTCGCGCCGCCATCCAGGAAGCCATGGCAATCAAGCCCGAAGGGAGTGGCCGTGCTTAAGCTGATCCCGCTGGGAGGACTGGGTGAAATCGGTTTGAACATGATGGCCGTAGAGTATCAGGACACCATGTTCGTGATCGACGTGGGCCTGATGTTCCCTGAAGACTATATGCTGGGGGTCGATTTCGTCATCCCGGACATGTCCTACTTGAAGCAGAATGTCAAAAAGGTCGCCGGGATCGTTTTGACGCACGCCCACGAGGATCACATCGGGGCGTTGCCCTATCTGCTTAGGGATGTGCGCGCACCGGTGTTCGGTACACCCTTCACCCTGGGGCTGGTGCAGCACAAGCTCGAAGAGTTCGATCTGATGGGCAATACGGCCCTGCATGTCATCCATCCCCGGGAAACCCTCAAAATAGGCCCCTTTGCCTTGGAGTTCATCCGCGTCAACCACAGCGTGGTGGACGGGGTCGGGATTGCGATCCGCACGCCTTATGGGACCATCATCCATACCGGTGATTTTAAATTCAGCCACACCTGTATCGAGGGCATGGCCACGGACGTGAGTAAATTTGCCCGTTACGGCGAAGAGGGCGTGCTGGCCTTGCTGTCCGATTCCACCAATGTCGAGAGCAGCGGCTACACGGTCTCCGATTGCGAAATCGGCGAATCGCTCTCCATGATCTGCCAGCGTTGTCCCGGGCGGATTATTATCGCCTTGTTCGCTTCCAACATCGGCCGTATTCAGCAGATTGTGGATATCGCCACCGCCACCGGACGCAAAATTCTCTTCAACGGCCGCAGCATTGAGGTGTCGGTGCAGATTGCGCGGCAATTGGGGTACTTGCGCATTCCGGCGGGCATGGAGATCGATATCGACCACCTGAACAGCTATCCCGACGACGAGACCATTGTCGTCACCACCGGCAGCCAGGGCGAACCCATGTCCGCTCTGGCCCGCATGGCAGCCGGAAACCATCGCCAGATCAAGATCAAGACTGACGATACCGTGATCTTGTCGTCCAAATTCATTCCGGGCAACGAAAAGGCCATCACCAACATCATCAACGCCTTGTTCCTGTGCGGCGCCAACGTCATCTACGAAAAGATCGCGCGCATCCATGTGTCGGGCCATGCTTTTCAGGAAGAGCTCAAGATGATGATGCGCCTTACCCGGCCCAAGTACTTTATCCCCATCCACGGGGAATATCGCCACCTGGTGATGCATGCCCGATTGGCCGAAAAGGAGGGCATTGCCAAGGAGAATATCCTGCTGGCCCAGAACGGCCAGGTGATTGCCTTCGGCCCCCAGGGCGGCAGTCTGGGGGAATATGTGGACACCGGGCGCCTGCTCATCGACGGCAAGGGCATCGGAGATGTGGGCCGCAGCGTGCTCAAGGAACGTCGCATGCTCTCCGAAGAGGGCATGGTCGTGGTCAATATGGCCTTTGACGAAGATACCGGCGTGATCATCTATGGGCCGGACGTGGTCTCCAAGGGCTTTGTCTTCGAGACCGAGACCGGCCACTTGCTGGACGACGCCCAGTGCGTGATCCTGGAGATCGTCGAGGATGTCCCGCCCGAGGTGCCCAACCGCGCCGAGATCATCCGTGCCCGGGTGCAGACCGCTTTGCGCCAGTACTTTTTTTTCACCATCGGCCGCCGTCCGGTGATCATGCCGTTCATTTTGGAAGTATGAAACCGCATTACTAACGCCTTGGCTGTCTATGCGTAAAGAAATTATCGGCATACTGCTTTTCTTCCTGGTGATCTTCACCCTGATCAGTCTGCTTTCCTATCATCATGCAGATCCATCGATCCACAGCGTGGCAGCCGGTGGAGCGGTGCATAATCTCTTCGGAGCCCTGGGCGCCCAAGTGGCGGGTGTGTTGGTAGGGCTCTTCGGTCTAGGCGCGTTTTGGATTCCGGTGTTGCTGTTGCTGGCCAGCCTTCACGTGTTCAGTGCCCAGTCCAGCCAAACCCTGGCCAACATTGCCGCTGGCGGACTACTGCTGCTATTGACCTCCGGTTGCCTGCTCGCTTTCAAGCAGAACAGCTACGATTTGCTCGGCAGCCGCTTTTCGGCCGGTGGCCTAATCGGGCTGCCGCTCAAGGATTTTCTGGTAGAATACGCCAACTTTGCCGGCGGGCTGATCATCATCGGCATCTGCTGGCTGATCGGATTCATTCTGGCCACCGGCTTTTCCCTCGTCGCTTTTTATCAACGCTGCCGGTTGGTCTGGGCCCGCATCGCCGATCGTTTCATGACGGTCTTCGTCAAGTGGCGCGAACGGCGCACCAAGTCTCAAAAGCGGGTGCGCACGATCAAGGCCAAGGCCCAGGCGCCGTCCCAGGAGATCGAAATCATTGCACCGTCCATTCGGCCGCCGGTCAAGAAGCCGGCGCCGCCCCAGCAGAAGCTGTTTGACTTCATGCGCGACGAGGGCGGCTTTCAATTGCCGTCCAGTACTTTTCTGGACGATCCCGAAGAGCGGCCCGTTTCGATCAATGAAGACAATCTGCTGGCGCTTTCCAAGCAACTGGAGAAGAAACTGGAGGATTTCGGTGTCAATGGCCAGGTGGTGGCAGTCACGCCCGGGCCGGTAATCACCACCTTTGAATACGCACCGGCGCCGGGCGTCAAAATCAACAAGATCGTCAACCTGTCCGACGATCTGGCCCTGGCCTTGCGCGCCATCAGCGTGCGTATCGTGGCCCCCATTCCCGGCAAAGCCGCCATCGGCATCGAGGTGCCCAACGCGGATCGCGAAACCGTCCGTTTCAAAGAGATCGTGGCCTCCGGGGCTTTTGAAAAATCCAAATCCAAGCTCACGCTCTGCCTGGGCAAGGACATCGTCGGCAATCCCGTGGTGGCGGCTATGGACAAGATGCCCCACCTGCTCATTGCCGGCGCCACCGGGGCGGGCAAAAGCGTGGCCCTGAACACCATGATTTGCAGCTTCCTCTATAAGGCCACGCCCGATGAGGTCAAACTGATCATGGTGGACCCCAAACGCATCGAGCTATCGGCCTACGACGGCATTCCTCATCTGATCACCCCGGTGGTTACCGATGCCAAGAAGGCCACCAACGCCTTATTTTGGGCCGTAAAAGAGATGGAGCGGCGCTATGAGTTGCTCTCCAAGAAAAAGGCGCGCCACATCAGCCAGTATAACCAGAAGTTGGAGCGCGATCCCGGTGCCGCGAAAGTCGAGAGCGAGGAGATGCCGGCCTCCGAGCCGGAAAAACCTCTGCCCTATATCGTCATCATTATCGACGAGTTGGCCGATCTGATGATGGTGGCTTCCCGGGACGTGGAAGTGGCCTTGACCCGTTTGGCTCAGATGGCCCGGGCCGCCGGCATCCATCTGATTCTGGCGACGCAACGTCCCTCGGTGGACGTGCTTACCGGCATCATCAAGGCCAACTTTCCCACCCGCCTGACCTTTCAGGTATCGTCCAAGACCGATTCGCGCACCATCATCGATGCCAACGGCGCCGAAAATCTGCTGGGTATGGGGGATATGCTCTTTTTGCCCCCCGGAACCGGTAAGCTCCAGCGCATCCATGGCGCTTACATCTCCGAGACCGAATTGGCCCGGATCATCGAATTCCTCAAACAACAGAAGCCGCCCGAATATGACCATGCGGTCGTCGAAGCGCCCAAGGAGGAAAAGGGAGACGAAGAGGAGCGCGAGCATGACGAGCGCTATGACGATGCCGTAGCCCTGGTGGCACGCACCGGCCAAGCCTCCATCTCCATGATCCAACGCCACCTGCGCATCGGCTACAATCGCGCCGCCCGCATTGTGGAGATGATGGAGCAAGAGGGGGTGGTCGGTCCCTCGGATGGCGTCAAACCCAGAGAGGTCCTGGTGCGCAGCCTGGATGATCTGCCATAATCGCGCCTCACTATTATTCCCCCCTCGAAAGCCGCGGATTTTCAACCCTATCGTTAATAGCGGGGCCCTTGCCGGCATAACCCGTATCGATCATCTCTGAAAAAATCACAAAGAGGGAGTTTCTCGGCCGTTTTTGGGGAAAGCCCCATTGTGCGGGTCCTTGAGGCCATTGTATTGTAAAAAACAAGACTTACCGCAAAAAGGCTTCTCCACCAGTGCGCGTGCACAAGCGCCGGTATTAGCTCGGTGGATTTTCGGAGAGCGCAAAAATGAATACCACTACATCAAAGATGGGGGGCCCCTCTGTTTATGAGCCGATGACCACCCCTCCCATTGACCCCGCCAATTTGAACCAAGGCAATCCTTTTAAGAAGATACGCGCCGGCGTGTATGTAATCCAAAAAGGGTGTTTCCGATATGCAGACGATGCATTGGCGGAAATTTTAGGCTATGCAACCCCCAAGGCGTTAATCGGCCACCCCTTCTGGCAGCGGGTTCATCCCGACGACCGTGCGCAGGTTTGCTTGGTGAAAGGCCAAACCCCTTTCCGTTGCATCAAAGACGACGGGGCGGCGCTGTGGGTTCAGATGAGCGGCGTCAACACGCTCTACGATGCCAAACCGGCCAACGTGGGGTGCTTGATCAATTTAGGCGTCGATCAAGGGTGGGGAGAACCTATTCAAATTCAAAAAATCCGGACCAAAAGCAAAGGCAAGTTCCCCCTATGCTTAGGGGGTGAGTGGCCTGGGCTGATCGCTGCCCTTTGCGAAGAGGCGGGAGAGCGAACGTTTTTCAATGGGGCGCGCTTGGAAACCATCTTCACGACGGCCAATGATGCCATCATCGGCCAAAGCGATGCCATGCGCGAAGTTTGCCACCTGGTTCAGAATTTGGCCGATCTTGAGACCACTGTGCTGGTTACGGGTGAGCGCGGCACAGGCAAGGAGCTCATTGCCAAAACTTTGCATTTCTGCGGCCGACGAGCGACTAAACCCTTCATGCGCGTGAATTGTTCGGCACTGGCGGAGGGGCTTCTGGAGAGAGAATTGTTCGGCTGCGCGCGAGGTGCATTTGCGGGAGCCATTCAGGCTACTCGCGGTCGTGTCCAAGCGGCCGAGGGCGGAACGCTTGTTTTAGATGAAATTGGCGAAATCTCTCCAGCTCTGCAATTCAAACTGCTGCGGATCATTCAGGAAAAAGCATTTGAAAGAATCGGCGAATCGGTATCGCGCAAGGTGGATGTGCGTATCGTCGCCTGCACTAAAAAGGATCTTCGAAGAAAGGTTAAGAGCGGAGAATTTAGGGAAGATCTTTACCACCAGCTCAAGTCGGCGGAGATCGCTCTGCCGCCGCTTCGGGAACGGTTGCAGGATGTGCCCTTGCTGGCGGAGCACTTCCGGAAGCTATTCGATTCCCGTTTCAATAGCACCACCGAAAGTATAGCCGGGGAGGTGCTCGATCGTCTGATGGCCTATCATTGGCCGTGGAATGTCACCGAACTTGAAAACGCCATCGAGCGTGCCATCCGGCTGGCCCATGGCCGGGGGATCGCCATTGGACACCTGCCTCCTGAAATAAGGACACTTGACCAGCCCCCAGGCCGGGCCGCGATCATCCCGATTCATACCTCCGAAGGGGCACAGGATCTGCTTGAAGCCCTCAGTCGCACTTATTGGAATAGAACCAAGGCCGCGGATCTTTTAGGGG
Organism: Deltaproteobacteria bacterium; assembly: GCA_021819735.1. Lineage (GTDB taxonomy): Bacteria > Desulfobacterota > Desulfobacteria > Desulfobacterales > Desulfosarcinaceae > Desulfatitalea. Next base: position 15,179 of record JAKAFO010000002.1, on the reverse strand, counting down.
TCAGCAGGCAAACCCTGTATCGTAAGATTCGTGCCTATAAAATCTTTGAGATGATGTGACGCCACTCAGTTGGGAGAACTCGTCGTGGGTCAGGAAATGTCAGTGACGGATTTGAAAGAGGGTGAAGGTGCGACCCGGAAGACTTCCAAATCGGCGCTTCCGGACGATTTGGAGGCGCTTATATCCGCAGCGAACCCCGTGGCGGGAGTGTTTGTGATGCAAAAAGGCCGGTTGCGACATGTTAATCATGCCTTGGCGGCCTTTTTGGGCTATTCGAATGCACAGCAGGTTATCGACAAATCGCTTTGGAAGTTGATTCATCCGGATGATCGCAAGCAGGTTCGAATTGGAAGGCGTAGGTCGCAAACAGCAATCCATCATGGAAGAAAATACTTCCGTGTCGTGCGCCAAGACGGTTCCGTGCGTTGGGTCGAAATCCAGGGGCAGGTTCTTTTCCTAGAAGGCCGACCGGCCTTTGTGGGTTGCATGGTCGACCGCGGCGATACTTCCGAACAGCAAGCCTATGAAAGGGAGTACCGCCGCCGGTATGCGTATGAGGGTATCGTCGGTAAAAGCAAAGCCATGCAGGATATCTATCGGTTGGTGGAAGACCTGGCTGCCCTGGAAAATGCGGTTTTGATCTCGGGTGAGAGCGGAACAGGCAAAAAGCTCATCGCCAAGGCGCTGCATAGCAGGGGGCGCCGCGCCTTTGAACCCTTTGTCTCCGTCAATTGCGCGTTCTCAGACGAAAAACTTTTAGAATCCGAACTTTTTGGCTGTGTTAAATCCGCTTTTGCGGGCGCCGATCGTGATAAGCAAGGGCAATTCGAATGTGCCGATGGCGGAACGCTCTTGTTGGACGAGATCGGTGACGTATCGCCGCGGATTCAGCTTAAACTTTTGCGAGTATTGCAGGAGAAAGAGTTCGAGCGGATGGGCGATAATTTGCCTCGCAGGGTGAATGTGCGGGTGCTCGCCTCTACGCGGAATGATCTCAGGCAAAAGGTCAAAAAAGGTGAATTTAGCCAAGCACTCTATGATCGCCTCGCGATTGCCGTGATAACCCCTCCACCGCTCCGCGAAAGAAGCGAAGATATACCGCTGCTCGCGGAGCACTTCCGCAAAATATTCAACCAAAAATTCGGAAGAAATTTCGAGGGAGTAGCCAGTGAAGCGCTGGGCTTGCTCATGGACTATCCCTGGCCCGGCAACGTGTGCGAGTTTGAGCAAGCGATGGAGCACGCTTTTGGACTCTTTGATGAACGCCTGGTTGTCGCGGAGCATTTGCCGGTAGAGCTTCAACAGCATAAAATGGCGGAGCCCAAAGAAGCTTCCATGGCCAACTTCGATATGGAAGAGGGCTTAAACGAGATCTTGGGCGCTTTAAACAAAACATTCTGGAACAAGAGCAAGGCAGCCAAAGTGCTCGGAATGAGCCGCCAAACGCTATACCGCAAGATGCACGAATTTGGCTTGCTCTGATACGGCTGGTTTTGGAAAAATCCGAGGGATTTTTTAGTCAAGGCCGATCGATTTGTTCTTGGGATCGATGGCAGGGCAAATAGATTGAAACCCGTGTTCCACGCGATGGTGCGGATGAAACTTGAATAACTCCCCCATGGTTACGAACGATGCCATAGGCGGCGGCCATGCCCATGCCCCGACCGAAAAATTTGGTGGTGAAGAAGGGTTCGAAGATTCGCTGACAGGTCTCCGTGTCCATGCCTGAACCGGTGTCCGCGACGCAAAGTACGGCATAACTACCGGGTGCCACCGTTGCCGGGGCTTCAATCTCACCCGTTTCGGAATTGTTCCGGCCGATGTTCTGGTTGTGGGTGGTTAGGGTGAGCTCTCCGCCGTGCGGCATGGATTCGAGGGCATTGGTCAAAACCGCCTCCATGACCATTTTGATTTGGGTGATATCGCCCAGGCAAAGGCAAAGATCTTTAGAGAGATGGAATTTAAAAGTAACTCCGGCGGGATTGGTCAATCTTCCGGAATCTGCGATTTCTTGAATCAGATCATTGGCAAAGAAACTTTGGGGTTGATACTTGCCGCCTTGGGCATAAGCCAGCAACTGATCGGTAAGACGGCCCATGCGATGCGCCGATGCTTGCAGAGCTGAAAGAAGCTTCTGATCCGCAGGGCTCAGATCCGTTTTTAATTCGATCAGGTCCAGATTGCCTTGAATCACTGCCAGACGATTATTGAATTGATGGGCGATCCCTCCCGCCAAGGTGGCGATCGCCTGCACTTGCTGGCCCCGCAGCAATTGGTTCGCCACGCGCTTGTTGAATCGATCCATGGCAATTTGATCTGTAATATCGTACGCCGAAATGAATACTTTTTGCCACGAAGCCTTAAAACCGGAGGGAATGGTGATTCTGATCAGGAGGTCCAACGGCCGGCCTCTTAATGTCCTGGCCGTGGTTACGGCGTCATAGTGGCCGTCGCCGTAAAGCGACACAATTCGATCGATGAAAGCATCCGCATCTGCTGTGCGGATGTGGGCAATATTGCGCAGCATGCTTTCCGTCGTGTCCGCTTCGTAAAGATGGAGCATGGCCCTGTTGACGGCTGTTACTTGAATCGACTCTTTGTATATGTTGTCGAAATCGGGTCTGTTGCGCAAATGGCTTTCCAGATCGGTGTCCTTTTTGAAGTCATATGCTTCTATATAGGATTTTATTCCGGACCAATCTTCCTCGCACATGGGGACGGGGGATTCTTCAAAAATCTGGCGGTACCGCATCTCGTTCTTGGCCCGCTCCTGTTCGGAAGTAGACCTTAAAGCCACCTCACGCTTCAATCGAAGGTTGGATTTGCGTTGGGACTGCTCGGCCGCCCGGGATCGATTGCGAGCGCTCAATAGTTCATTTTGAGTCCGCACGCGAAGGCTTTGAGCAATCAGGCCGAAGACCAACATGGCCATGAGCGCCGCCACCATGTTGATTTTAAAAAGCGTGCTGTAAAAAGCGCTCCAGACAGGCAACTCTATCTTCAGAAGCACGAAGATAGTCAGCAAGCTGAAGCCAAGCGCACCGTAAAAGCCAACCCGCGGGCCGAAGAAAAGCAACATGATATAGGGAATAATAAAAAGCCACGGAAAATCACAGTAGATCTCGTTGTCGAGCATGCCGATGATCATGGCTGCTCCCAATAAAGTGAAAGCAATAATCGAGCTGATCAGCTTGAGTCGCACAAGCGAGGAAACTTTCTTTATTTGGAATGCCAGAAGAACGCCGGCGGTTTCGTTGATCACCATCAGGAAAAAAAGATGGGCCATCAGGTACTTGTGGATGGAGTAATAGAACGTCCCCGTTGCAAGGAAGATCGGTGCCGCGCCAATGGCGACGTAGATATTGAGTTTTTTGTGATACGCGATCTCGGCCCGGCGGCTTTCAGAAAATTCTTTTTGATTGCTGCCATGCTGCGCGGTCTGATTCTCCATGGGCGATACCAGCACACTGAATAATTTCTTTATCCTTCTGGGCAGACGCTATCGTTTTTATTTTTTCGAACTGAAAATCTCATATGCCGAATAAAAAAACAAGCCTTTTAACCTACTTAAAATGCAGCAAAATTTAAATCGATCATGTTCGGTGGGGATTTAAAGGCAGCTTTTCAGGACTCCCGGATTGTCTCCGGAAAAGAAGAGCCACCAAGCAAACCGGTGGTGTCGCTTCAGCGAGACGACGGCTCGATCGGCATGGGCAGCGCGCTATGCGGCATTTTGGGATTGGTCCGACGCCGGGCGGGGTTGGCGGCCGTTGGCGCCGGGAAGGTAGATCATGACGCGTGTACCTTTTTCGGGCTCCGAATCAACCACGATGATGCCGTCGTGGTTCTTGACGATTCCGAAGGCAGCCGCCATGCCCAATCCGCGACCATGAATTTTGGTGGTGAAAAACGGGTCGAAGATCCGCCGACGGATCTCGGGACTCATCCCCGAACCGGTGTCTTCGATACAAATCACCGCATACTTTCCCGGCGGGGCGGGAGGATTGTCTTTATCCATGCCCGAGTCGATCGACATATTGTAGGTGGCTATTTTTACTTGGCCGCCATGGCTCATCGCCTCGGTTGCGTTGTTCAGAACCGCTTCGATCACCATTTTAATCTGTGTCGTGTCTCCGATCACCGCCAGGACATCCGGCGCAAGGTCGGCCGTGAGCCTGATGGAAGGATCAAGCTGATCTTTCTTCGATTCCAGAACGCCCATGATCAGATCGTTGGCCGAAAACTTTTTGGGCTGATATTTACCCCCCTGGGCATAGGCCAGCAGTTGATCGGTCAACTGGCTCATGCGGCCCGAGGATGTTCTCAAGGCGTTGAAATTGCGGCTTGTCTCCAGGCCGCCCCGGATGTTGGCTTCCAGCAATTCGAGATTACCGTAAATAACCGCCAGGGCATTGTTGAATTGATGAGCGATCCCACCGGCCAGAGTGGCGATAGCCTGTATCTGGCTGGCGTGCTGGAGCTTCTGGTCAACCCTTTTCTTCTCTTCTTCGAGCGCCACCCGCTCGGTTACATCATATACGGAGGTAAATACCTTCTCCCAGGAGTTCTCATAGCCGACCGGCACCGTGCTGCCAATGAGCAGGTGCAGCTTACGCCCATTGAGTGTATGGGCGGTGATTTCGGCATCGAATCGACCATTTTGGTAGAGATCCACCATGCGTTCGATGAGATAATCGGTGCGGTTCTCCGGCAGGATGCGTGACAGATTTCGCAGCAATCTTGAAGTGGTATCGGCTTCATAGAGATCAAGGGTGGCGCGATTGATGGCCGTGACATGCATCATGGCGATACAGGCTTCGACCTGCTCCTGATTTTTCTTGAAGTAACCTTTTAGATCGTCGGCCGCTTCCAGTGGTAAGGTGTCCAGATAAACCTTTACCTGGGACCACTCCTCTTCCCAAAGAGAAATAGCCGATTCTTCGAACAAGGCGCGATAGCGTTTTTCACTTTGAGCTAAGGCTTTCTCGGATTGGACGCGCAGTTCGATTTCCCGTTGGAGTTCCTTATTGGTTTTTCGTTGGCGCTGTTCAGCCAGGCGATACTCATTCTGTGAGGCTACCAGGTCGTTTTGAACACGCACTCGAATTATTTCCGAAATAAGGGCGATGAAGAGTATGCTGATGATCGCCATGATCGCGTTGTATTTGAACATCTTAATTCCCCAGGCGTCCCAGGGCGGAAAATCCATGGCGATGACAATGATGCTCAGGGCGAGACAGAAGGCCAGCGCGCAGACGACTCCGATGCGTTTCCCGAAAAAGAGCATGACCCCGACGGGATAGGTAAATACCCAGGGAATGAAAATGTACAGATCATCGCTCATCACACCGGCCAGCAGGCTGGCGGCCAGCAAGGCGAAGGCGATGGCCGCGGTAATCCGCTTAAGCACCACAAGGCTCTTCAGGTCTGTCAACCAGTACCCGGCCACTAAGGCAGCCACGGCGTTTAACGCCAGGGCTGAGAAGACAATGTACTGGAAGGGATTGGCGAGAAAAAAATGAAAAACGGCATAAAAAAGGAATATGGGCGTGCAGAAAACGGCAATCCAACGATTCATTTTTTTATGATATGCGATTTCGGTCAACCGCGCTTCGTCTGTTTCGACGATCCGATCCAATCCAACGTCTCTTTCAGATTCCATGGATAGGTACCTCAAAGGCGGTAAGCGATTCCATTCCGGATTTTTATGGCGATAATGAGTAGCGGCGCATTTTGCCATGGCGCAAATGCAATCTGCGCTCGGCCTTTGCGGGCGGAAGCCGTCGCCCACAGGTATTGCGCTACATCAGTCAGCCATGGTCACAAATAACACAAATGCAAGGTAAGGTCCACTTTAGAAATGTTTTCGACCCCTTGAAGTGCTTGCTGCCATCATGTATGTTCTGCCGTCGTGCCAATACAGGAAAGGGGATTTCTGGCTTATGGCCAAAGATTTATCGTTTGGCGAGCAGATCAAAGGCTTCTTGGACCCGGAGGAAGGCAGGCGCTTGTACGAAACAGCACTTCACGCCGCGGGAAAAGGGCCTTGTCTGGAAATCGGCGGTTATTGTGGCCGATCAACTTACTATATTGGCCAGGCCTGCCAGGAAAAAGGCGCCATCCTTTTTTCTATCGATCACCACCGCGGGTCGGAAGAACAGCAGCCCGGCGAGGAGTATTTCGATCCCTCTCTTTTCGACGCTCGCGCGCATACAATCGACACCTTCAGCCATTTCCGGCGTACCTTGCAGTGCGCAGAGCTTGAAAAGAACGTGGTGCCCATCGTGGCCGCATCCGCGGTGGCGGCTCAAGCCTGGGCCACCCCCCTGGGCATGGTTTTCATCGATGGGGGGCATGCCTACGAAACCGCAAGGCGGGACTATGAAGGGTGGGCCAGGCATATCGTTGCCGGCGGCTATCTGCTCATCCACGACATTTTCAAAGATCCGTCCCAGGGAGGTCAGGCCCCCTACCAAATTTACCAGACAGCGATAGCTTCGGGCGCCTTCGAGGAATTGCCCATGACCCGGACGCTGGGCGTGCTGCGGCGCAGGTCACAAAGATAAGAAGTATTAAGATGATGCTTCTAAGGCCGCGCAACGACAAGCAGCGGTAGCGGCTGCTGTAATCTCCAATCATCATTAGAAGGGAAGCGGGCCGCCACGCGGGCCATACCCTCCTGACCGAAGAAAATAGTATTCAGATAGTTTCGAACTCAGGCATGCTGGCCGGACAGACCATGTTTTTTCAGTAGTTCAAATAGCCGCGTGCGGGACAACCCTGATATCTGGCAAGCTTCCTTGCGATTGCCTTGAGTGGCCTGCAGCAAACGCTCCAGATAGTGCCGATCCATAAATTCGCGATAGGTTGCTATTGCGGGGCATCCTTCATCGTGCCATTCGATGGGGGCAAACCCTCTCGCCGAATGAGATCCGGTCTCGGCAGGGATGCCCTTGACCGCCATGCGGGCCAGGGTGGCCCGGATATGCACGGGCAGATGATGAGGGTAAAGGGTCGGTTCGGGGCCGGCTGAACAGAGCGTCTCTTCGAGGGCATGAAACAGCTCGCGGACGTTGCCCGGCCAGTTGTAGCGTTGCAGTGCATCGATAAAGTCCACCGAGAGCCCTTTGGTTTCCTTCCTGTTGAGGCTGCACAGGCGGTTGAGGTAATGGATGGCCAGACATTGGATATCCTGGGGGCGCTGGCGCAAAGGCGGTGTATCGATGCTCAAGGTGCGCAACCGGAACAGCAGGTCGCTGCGAAATAAGCCCTTGGCGACCATGGTTTCCAGGTCCCGGTTGGTGGCCGCGATCAACCTGAAATCCACGGCAACTTCACTTTGACCGCTGACGGGCCGCAGGCGTCTTTCCTGAATCACGCGCAGGAACTTCTTCTGAATCGATAGCGGCATCTCGCCGATTTCATCCAGCAGTAGGGTGCCGCCATGGGCCTGTCGGATCAATCCATCCCGATCCTTGTCAGCGCCGGTAAAGGCCCCACGGGCATGCCCGAAGAGCAGGCTTTCCACCAGGTTTTCCGGTAGGGAGGTACAATCCACCACCACGAAGGGATAGTCAGCCCGACCGCTGTTTTCGTGAATGGCACGGGCCAGCAGCTCCTTGCCGGTTCCGGTTTCGCCGCAGATCAGGACATTGGATTCCGTGGTGGCTGCATGGGCCACACGTTCCAGAACGGCATTGAGCACGGGGCTTTGACCGACAATGTTATCGCGCTTGAGCAACCTGGGCCGGTCATGGGCGATTTTTGTCTTGTGGTAGGTCAGGGCGCGTTCGATTTTCAGCATCATCTCATGGAGGCCGGCCGGCTTGACCATATAATCCCAAGCACCGTTCTTAATGGCCAATTCAGCGGCATTGGGATCGCCATTGCCGGTGATGATAATCACTTCGGGTGCATTGGCGATTTGCCGAATGCGCGGCAGAATGTGCAGGCCGTTCCCATCGGGCAATCCAACATCCAAAAGTACCAGATCGAACGCATCCTTCTGGATGGCATCCCATCCCTGCCGAGCCGTATCGGCACAGCGGGCCTGGCATCCCATGCGTTTGGCCACATTGGCCAACATGGTATTGATTCCGGGATCGTCGTCGATGATCAGAATGTCGTTCATGCTCGCCCTCGGCTCGGTCTGAGATACGCTGTATGGTTCTGCCAAGGGTATCGGCGGAGCAGGGCAAATCTTTAGAAAGGCCAAGTGGGCCGATGAGGCGATGCCGGCGTTTTATCCAGCGGGCCTCTGGTCCGCCGGGGTGGATTTGCGGAAGTAGAACACGACGCTTTTGCCCATGAAAGGGTTGAGCCAGCGCTCCAATGTGCGTGTCAAGCGGGGCTTTTGCATCATGTCCCAGACCAGGAAGCGATGGTAAAGCCTCACCGGCCAGAGATCCTCCCTCTGGACGCCAACGATGCATTTGAGCCACCAGAAGGGGCTGTGCAGGCTATGGGCAAAATGGGTGTGGAAGTGGCGGACGCCGAAAGATTCCACCTGTCGAAGCAATCGATCGGCCTTGTAGATGCGGATGTGACCGCCCGGCAGGCAACGGTATTGCGACGAAAGTCGCCAGCAGAGCGTTTCGGGCCATTCGCGCGGCACGCTCACCACCAGAGAACATCCCGGCTTGAGCACGCGTACGATTTCGGCCATGGCACCGAGGTGATTGGGCACATGTTCCAGCACTTCGGAGCAGATCACCAGGTCGAAGGTCGCATCCCCAAAAGGAAGCTGATTGATGTCGGAAGCCGCAAGGCTCCAGCGCCCGTTGCCGTGGGCTCCCAGTTGGTCGTGGTATTGAAGGCGCGATCGGGCTTTGGTCAGGTCTTCGAAGTTGGCATCGGCGCCGATCACGATAGCGCTTTCGATCGCATAAGCCGCGGCCACATGACGGCCCGAGCCGCACCCGATGTCCAAGATGCGGCTGCCGGGGGACAGTTGCAGGCAGTTAAGGTCGACGGTGATCATGGATCGTCTGATGGTAGGCCGCAACCGTCTGGCGCGCGGCCGCTTCCCAGGTGAAATGGGTCATGACCCGTTGATATCCTCTTTGGCTCAAGGCTTTGGCGAACTGGGCATCGTCGCACACCCGGGCAATGGCTGCGGCCAGGGCCACAGGATCTCCCGGCGGCACCAGCAGCCCCGCATCCCCAACCACCTCGGGTAGGGCGCCGCCCGTGGTGCTGACGACCGGAACGCCGCAGGCCATGGCCTCGCCGGCCGGAAGCCCGAAACCCTCATAGAGCGAAGGGACCACCGCCGCCCAGGCGCGGGCATATTGATATAGATACTCGTCCTGGGGAATCCGGCCCGTGAAGCGCACATGGGCGCCGATGCCCAGCGCCCGGATCAGTTCGAAAATGGGGCTTTTTTCCTTGGGCATGCCCACCACCACCAGTTTCAATTGGGGATGCGTCGGCAGCAGGTGCGCCACGGCCTGCAGCAGAATGTGCAGTCCTTTTAAAGCGATGTCCGAGCTGTTGGTGACCATCAGGCGGAACGGTTCCCGCGCGACCCCCGGCAGCGGATGGAAGCTATCCGTATCGATGCCGTTGGGCACGACGCTGAAGCGTTCGGCCGGAATGCGGAACTCGCGCCGGATATCTTCCCGGGCGCAGGTCGAGACGGTTATGATGCGCTTGAGCTTGGGTGCCACGCGCTTTTGCATGCCGATGAAACTGTACCAGCGCAGGTGCTTGGCCTTTTTCCAGAGCTTGGTTTCCGCTTGAATGGCCAGGTCCCGGTCCACGGTGATGGGATGGTGGATGGTGGCCACGGTGGGCAATCTGCGAGCCAAGGCCCAAATGCCGTAGGAAAGACATTGGTTGTCGTGCAGAATGTCGTAGCCGTTATGCGCCTTGAGCAAGCGCCAGGCCCGCAACCCGAAGGTGAGCGGCTCGCTGAAGCCCATGGTGGAGACCCCGACCCACTCGATCATATTGATAGGGTCGAACAGTTCCCTGGCCGTGGGTGTCCGGAAAAGGTCCTCCGGGTTGTAGAGATCGAGGCTGGGCAGCGGGTGCAAGCGGGCACCGTTATCCAATATGGGATAAGGCGGGCCTGAGATCACATCCACTGTGTGGCCCAGCTTACAGAGCGCATGGCTCAGATGGCGCACATAGACCCCTTGCCCGCCGCAGTGGGGGTTGCTCCGGTAGCTGAGCAAGCCGATACGCAGGGGGCGGTCGTTGATTCCGGGCAGATGTGAAGAAGATGAACGGGTGGGCAAGGCATCACCAACGATTTATGCTGATTTTTCTGCGTATGATCGACTATCCGAGCCGAATCAGATATCCCGGATGGCGTTTCAGGGTCAAGGATAAAAAAAGAGCGGGGTCCCGGACTGGCGGGACCCCGCTGATCATGGGTGCGGTGAACGCGGATGTTGGCCTATTCGATCACTTCACCCTTGATGACTCTGAGCACGACATCGGTGGGTACCTCTCCCACTAAATCGGTTTGGGACGAATCGTAGGTCAGCGTGGGTTCACCGACTTCTTCTTCGTTTTCGAAGGTGATGCCGGTAGGATCCTCCACCGCGTTCATAATCAGGCACTCTTCAATTCCCTTGACCACGTATTGGTTGCCATCGGCGTCTTCCAGTTGCGTGCCGTCGGCCAGGTTGATCTGGGGCTCCCATTGGCCGCTCTCGGGATTGTAGGCCCACGGCATGTTCAGGGAGAAGCCGTCATACTCCAGGCGGAACCTCTTGCCGTCATTGGCGTCGTCTCCATTGGCATCATTGGCCGCGCTATGGGTATAGGCGAAGGAAAGGGGCGGATCGAAAGAGGCGAAATTGCCGTTGGCATCCCTTACCGTGACGTACTGGTTCCACTGATCCGTGCCGGTGTTCCAAGTGTAATACACTTCCGCGTTATTTGCTTCCCAGAAATAGGGTGTCTGATCAGGGTCTGTACCATCGTAATAACGCTCAGTGGTGAGCGGCCCGAGGTGGTAGCCCCACTGCAACATGTTTCCTTCAGGGATGTCCATGCCGGAAAGGGAGACTTGATTTTCCTCGGCTGCATCGTACAACATCATCTCGGAAGCAATGAAGCGGAAGGTCTTTTCCGACTCATTGCCCCAATAGGCGCTTTGTAAAGCTTGTACATTATTCACGTCTGCTTGCTCGATCGGCATATCCAGCGCGAAGGACCAGGTGTAGAGGGTGAGGTCCGCAGCTTCGCTGGGCGAGAGGGTCTGTTCGGTATGATAAGACAATATGCTGCTGTTTGTGGGCGGATCGACCGGGGTCATGGGATTAAAGTCCGTATCGGCATAGAGGTTGCCGATAGGCAGATAAGATTTGAGCGATTCGCACCAGGCGCCTTCCCATTGGTTGAAGGTGACTGGGGTAATATCCCCTTCGGCATAGTAGACGATCTGGCCATTGCTCTGGTCCCGGTATCCGATTTTCCTGAAGATCGAGCCGTTCCAGGCCACAATGGAATCCACACCATCAGCCCATTTGGACATTTCCGCGCCGACCAATTCTCCCAGCTGAATCTCGCTGGCCGTGTGTTTGGTCAGCTTGCCAGCCGCGCGGAATACGGTATATTCATTGCCATCCATGTCGCTGACCGTGGCGCCGCTGGCCAGGGTGAGGTTGTTGTTGGTCCACAGCCCATAGTAGCCCACATAACCGTTTTTAGTGCCTGAATCGGTTTCGAACTCGATGGGGAAACCGGAGTTCAGCACGGTCTCGGCGCCGGTTTCGGCGTCGAACAGCTTATAGCGGTAGATGCGATGTTTGAGATCATCCTTGGCGTAGACCGCCGGGTCCTGGCCCTCTTCGGTCTCCTTGAAGTAGGTTTCATTAAAAGCGATCTGTGAGACAGTGACTGGAGGCAGGATGTTCCGCCCTTCTGCTTCGCTCCATTCGGTCTCCTGGTCAGAGACATAGGCATTGCCTTGGGTCACATCGGCATTGGCCACCACGCGCACCTTGCGGTGACTTACCCATTCGCCGGTTATGCCCTCGTCGTCCACGTTCTCGATGACCACATTGCCGTCTTCGGCGCTGACGCTCAAGGCCATCTGCATCACTTCCAGGCCTTCATTGCCATCTTCGTTCACCATGTTGCCTTTGAAATGGGCGGTCATGGCACCATAGGGATATGCGTCGCTGACGCCCTCTGTAACTTCGAAATAGCCACGCACCAACATGGGCTGGTCATTGGGTCCGTTTACATAAAGCCAGACTTTGATGATCATGGGGGCGGTGTTGCTGGCCCGGGTTACATCCACAATAATCTCCATCAAGGTTTCAGTGGTGGTGGAGGTGGTGGTGTTGCCCGATTGGCTCTGCTTGCTGTCATCGTCATCGCGAACCAGCGCTTTGTAAGGGCCTGCATTGATAAAATCAGAGTAGCTGGTTTCGCTGCATACACCTAGAATGGTATTGATCATGTCCAGGGCATCGGTGTCGTCCACCCAAGAGCGTTTGACCGCATTGGTATAATCGGTGCCGGCGTCGCTGTAGACGCCCCGGGCCGCGGCTCTGAAAATACTCCTGGAGGCTCGGGCGGCGCCGAGCTCGTCCGCATTGGACAATTGGATTCGGTCGGGAAGCGCCAAGGCGCTTACATCGCCGCTGGAACCGCTGCTGCTGGAACCGCCTCCGCCGCAGCCTACCATTAGAATCAGGGTGGTCACCGCCACCATGGTCAGTCTCCAGGCAGCGGCATGTTTGCATGAACGTTTGGAATTCTTCCGAACCATACTTCTCCTCCATTGGTGTTAAAGATGAAACGAACAAATAGGATCAACATCCGGAAATGGCGGTATCCAGATGAGCAAGCGATGTGCCAATAAGCCAGGAAGGACGCACGCGGAGGAAAGTATTCCAAAAATTCAGGTAGATGGATGACTCCTTGGGATATATTGGGCGATTGTGCAGCGTTCTATTCTTCGTCCATGTTCGCTTTGCCGAACAGGGGTGTGTTCGGAAAACAGGACTATTGCGCCAAGGCTTGCGATCGACGATAAAAGCATGCGATGGGTATTTGAAAACGGATTCGATCGGAGGCACCCATGCGTGTTCCGCCCACCGTCCATATAACCGAAGTGGGCCCCCGCGATGGCTTGCAGATGGAGCTTCGCGTGTTGTCCACTGCCGAAAAACTGGCGCTCATTGCCGGTTTAGCTTCGGCCGGGCTAAGGGAAATCCAGGTGACGGCTTTTGTCCATCCCGAAAAGGTGCCGGCCATGGCCGATGCCGAGGCCCTGATCGGGGCGCTGCCCCTGCACGATCGAATGCACTACAGCGCCTTGGCCCTGAATCTCCAGGGCGTGGCGCGCGCCTGCCGAACGGCAATTCCGTGGATCGAAATTTCCCTATCGGCCCATGACGCCCACAGCCGGCGCAATGCGGGCCTTTCGACAACCGATGCCTTGGCCCAGAGCGGCCCCATGCTCGCCATGGCCATCGGCGCGGGCCGCAAAGTGAGAGCCAGCATCCAGTGCGCCTTCGGCTATGAGACCCCCGAGGATGTCGGCATTGATGGGGTGGCTGCAATGGCCGCCCAATTATTGGATCAGAGAATCGATCGGTTGGTGCTGGCCGATACCACAGGCCTGGCGGCGCCGCCGACCGTGCGCCGCATGCTGGCCGCCGTGGCGCCCATTGCCGGGTCCGTTCCAGTGGGATTGCATTTACATGATACCCGCGGGTTGGGCTTGGCCAATGTGATGGCCGCGCTCGAATTGGGAATCTCTCATTTCGATACATCCCTCGGCGGCCTGGGGGGATGTCCTTTTATTGCAGGCGCAGCCGGCAATATCGCCACGGAAGATGCCCTCTACTTGTTTCACAGGCTGGGCATCGCCACGGGCATCGACATCAGCCGGGTAGCGGCATTGAGCCGGCGCCTGGCGGAGGTTTTCAACCGCCCCCTGCCGGGCAAGATTTACCGCTTGTCCGCCACCCACCTCGATTTTGGACCTCGGTAAGGTCTTCAAGCCGCTTCCCCTCATTTTTTTCATCAAGTTCCAAATAAAGCGGTCGATACAACAAATTGAGTCGTCACGGCCGTATCCTCCACAAGCCGATGCATCAAGGCGGTCGCGGCGCAGGCATATAGGTAATAAAAACCAGGTCCTTTTCGGATAGGTCTTCAGGTACGCGAATGAGTGTCGAAGAGAAAGAGACAATCCTGTTCGTCGATGACGAAGAGAGCATCATCGACATCGCCCACACCTATTTTACAGGTCGCGGCTATCGCGTGCTCTCCGCGAGCAATGGCAAGGAGGCGGTGGAACTGCTGACGTCGCGGCATGTGGATTGCTGCTTTACCGACATCAACATGCCCGAAATGGACGGATTGGAGCTGGCCGAGCACATCCGCAAGTGGGACAACACCATCCCCGTGATCGTCATGACCGGTTATCCCTCCCTGGACAACACCATCCAGACCTTGAAAAACGGCGTGGTGGATTTTCTGGTCAAGCCGGTCAACTTGCAGCAGATGGAGCTGTGTATCCAGCGGGTGCTGCGCGAGCGGCGCCTGTTCATCAAAAATGTCATCCTCAGCAAAGAGGTGGAGGGCAAGGCCCAACTGGAAAAGCTCAACGCGGAGCTGATCTATAAAGTCGAAGAGTTGAACATCCTGAACCGGATCATGACCGATTTTTCCGCCTTGCGCGAAAGCAGCGATATCTTCAAACAACTGGTGGATCTGGCGGTCGAGATCGTGGATGCGGACGGCTCATGCTTCTACCTGTTGAACGACGCTTCCAACCAGCCTTTGCCCATCGCCGCGGCCGGTGAACAATGGCTGCCGGCCCAGATGCAACGCACGCCGTCGGAAGCACCCGATGCCGCGCTCATTTCCGCTCCCGATAAAATCTGCGACCTGATCAAGGAAGTGGTCCAGGACGATCGGCCGTTGATCATCGCCGCCAACAACGGTTGCCAGCGCTTGCCCCAGCATTTTCTTTCCTGCATGCTGGTGCCCTTGAAAATCAGGTCCCGTGTCCTGGGCGTCCTGATGGCCGGCATTTACAGGGGCGAGCGGCGTTTTGACGAAAAAGATTTATACTACCTCGATTTCATGAGCAAAAAGGCCTCGACCGGCATTGAAAACCTGGCCTTGTACGAAAACATCTACAACAACCTGCTCTCGACTCTCTATGCCTTTGTCAAGGCTATTGAAGCCCGCGATCCGTA
>JAKAFO010000517.1 GCA_021819735.1 Deltaproteobacteria bacterium | reverse complement strand
GTGGGCAGCATCGGCGTTCCGTTCCCCGACAACGACGTGCGCCTGGTGGACATCGACGGCGGCACCCGGGAGGTGGGCCCGGGCGAGCCCGGCGAGATCATCATGAAAGGGCCGCTGATCATGCGCGGCTACTGGAACAACCCCGAAGAGACCGCCGGCCAGTTGAAGGACGGCTGGCTCTATACCGGCGATATTGCCACCCGGGACGAGGAGGGCTATCTTTACATCGTGGACCGCAAGAAGGACATGATCATCGCCGGCGGTTTCAACATCTACCCCCGGGAGATCGATGAAGTCCTTTTTAAGCACCCCAAGGTGGCCGAGGCGGTCTCCATCGGCATCAAGGACCCTTACCGCGGCGAGACGGTCAAGGCCTACATCGTTCAGAAGCCCGGCGAGACGGTCACGGCCGAAGAGCTCATCGCCTTCTGCAAGGAGCGGCTGGCGCCCTACAAGGTTCCCAAGCTCATCGAATTCCGCGACGCGCTGCCCAAGTCGGTGATCGGCAAGATCCTGCGCAAGATCCTGCGGGAGGAAGAAGAGGCAAAAGTTAAGAAGTAAATCAAGTATTCAGGAGCGCCTCCCGCTTGGCCTGGTACTCTTTTTCGGTGATCGTGCCCTTTTGCAGGAGGCTCTCCAGTTGGCCCAGCTTTGTCGCCAGGTCCTGAGACGGGATCGGCGGCGGCTGGGCCGCGCTTTGGCCGAAGCCCAGGAAGCGGCCGATGGCGGCGAAGATCGTTTTGATGCCGCGCCACAGTTTGGGCAGCAGCCAGACGAGCATGGCAATGAAGAGCACGAAGAAGATGATGAAGTAGACCGGATGGTGCAGGGCGGCCCACAGGCCGGCAATCACGGCGACATCTTCAAGAAAGGAGGCCGTCCAGTTGGTGAATGGTTCGGGCGAGGTGTTGATCAGCACCCGCGAGCCGGCTTTGAAGGCATGGCTGCCGGCCGCGATGCCGCCGCCCATGATGCCGGCGGCCACGGCCACGGCCGGATTCACGTCGCCCACGGCGCCGGCGGCCAGCAGCGCGCCGGCCGGGATGCGCACGAAGGTGTGGATCGTGTCCCAGCCGGTATCGACCCCCGGCGTCTTGTCCGCGAAGAACTCGGCCAGGTACATGATGCCGGCCGCGCCGATCACCAGCGGGTTTTGTAAAATCAGCAGGTTCTCGGGCAACGCGATGTTGCCGCTCACGCCCAGCAAGCCCAACATCAGGATGGCGGCATACAGGTTGATGCCGCTGGCCCAGGCTGCGCCCATGGTCAGCGCCAGGGTGTTTACGATGCTATTATATTGTTCCATACCGACCCCTCCCGCGTGGGTTTCAGTGGCACAAAACCGGATATCGATGTAAATAGCATTTTTTTGCCGTTTGGACGAACCGAATCGGATGTGCCCGTGAAGACCCTATCCCAACGCATCGCCGACTGCATCCGCGCCGCCCTGCCCAAGGCCTTCAAGCTGGTGCTCTGGCTCCTGAAAATCATGCTGCCCATCAGCCTGGCAGTGAGCCTGCTGCACCATTGGGGCCTGATCGCCCGCCTGGCCGGCGTGCTCACCCCGGCCTTTGCCCTGATCGGGCTGCCCGGCGAAGCGGCCATCGTCTTTATCACCAGCATCTTCGTCAATATCTACGCGGCCATCGCCGTGATCGCCACCCTGCCGCTGGACCTGCGTGAAGTCACCATCCTGGCGCTCATGTGCCTCATCTCGCACAACCTGCCGGTGGAAACGCTCATCCAAAAAAAGACCCGCTCATCGGCCCTGGGCATGCTCGCCCTGCGCTTGAGCACCTCTTTCGTGGCCGCCATGGCCCTCGATGCGCTGTTGCCCGCCCAACTCGGCGCCGGCCTGGCAGCGGGACAAGCCGTCGCATTCGCCAACATCGGCGAACTGCTGCTGAGCTGGCTCGCCGATGCCGCCTGGCTGATCCTGAAGATTACCCTGATCGTCACCGGCCTGATGATCCTGCAGAACCTGCTCAAAGAGTTCAACATCATCCAGAAGCTGTCGCGCCTCTTCGCGCCCCTGATGGGCCTCCTGGGCCTCTCCCGGGCGAGCGCTTTCCTGTGGCTGGTGGCCCAGATCCTCGGGCTGGCCTACGGTTCGGCCATCATGATCGACGCCGTGGAGCGCAACGAGATCTCGGCCGCCGACGCCAACCGGCTCAACTACCACATCGCCATCAACCACTCGCTGCTCGAAGACACGCTGCTGTTCGTGGCCATCGGCGTGCCGGCCGCCTGGATCACCTTCCCGCGCATCGCGCTGGCCATGGCGGTGGTGTGGGGGGTGCGGGCCGTCGCCCGGCTGCGGCCCGTCAAGGAAGAGGAGTAATTGGATTTCGGTGCTACGGCCGCCAATAGAGGGTCAGTACATCGGCTTGGACTTGGTAGCTCGCCAACCGGCTGAAGAAATTCATGCCCAATAGCGAATGGCGCATGGGCGCCTCGTTGACCGAGGCCATGATGTCATTCATATGAAAGGCACCGATCGCCAACTCGTCGATGCTG
>JAKAFO010000185.1 GCA_021819735.1 Deltaproteobacteria bacterium | reverse complement strand
TCCGCCGGCAGGGGCAGAACGATGATGAAGGTGGCGCCCTGGCCCGGAATACTTTCGGCCCAGATCTCGCCGCCGTGATTCTTGATGATCCCGTAGCTTACCGACAGCCCCAGGCCGGTGCCCTGGCCCGTGGGCTTGGTGGTAAAGAAGGGATCGAAGATGCGCGACAGATTCTTGGGCTCGATGCCCGGGCCGCTGTCGCGCACTTTGATGCAGGCTTGCTGCCCGTTGGGCAAAAGTTCGGTGGCGATGGCGATCGCGCCTTCCCGGCCCACGGCGTAGTGAGCGTTCATCAGCAGATTGAGCAGCACCTGCTTGATCTTCTTTTCGTCCAGCAGCAGCCGGGAGATGCGGGCATCGTAGTTGGTGTCGATGCGGATGCTTTCCAGCTTGGCGTGCTGCCGGAAGAAATGGAGCACATCTTCGATGACCGCGTGGACATCGCACAACTCCTTCTTGGGCGCCGAGGTGCGGGCGAAGTTGAGCAGATCTTCCACGATGGATTTGCAGTGGCGCACCTGCTTTTCGATGGTCTTCAGGTCGGCCGCGCGATGCGAATCCTTCTCTTCGTTGCGCAGCATCAACTGGGTGTACCCCAGGATAATGCCCAGGGGGTTGTTGATCTCGTGGGCGATGCCCGAAGAAAAGGCGCCGATGCTGGCCAGCTTGTCGGCCTGGGCCATCTGCTCGCGGGCGATGTGCTGCTGCTCGATATCCTTGACCAGAAAGTGCAGCGTGTCGGGCGCGCCTTCGCCGGCCACCAGGCCGCCGCTGAGCAGCACGCGCCGACGGCCGCCGTCGCGGGCTTTCAGATCCATCTCGGCGCTGGAAATAAAGCCCTGGGCCGCGATGCTGCGCGTGATGGTTTGCCAATCCTCCAGGCTCAGAAACTCGGCGAAACACACCGCCGAGGGATGCCGAGATCCGACGGCCTCCAGGCCCAACTGCATCCGGCCGGCCGGATTGAGATCCTGGATGCGGCCCTGGCGGTCGGTGACCAGCAGCATATCCTTGGACTCCTGGAAGATGCGCTGGTACTTGTGCTCGCTGCGCGCCAGGGCCTTGCTGCGCTCATCCACCAGCCGTTCCAGATTCTGGTTCAAATGGGACAACTCGCCGTGGGCCACCTCCAGGGCCGCGCGGCCCTGGACGATGCTCTGGTAGAGCGTCCAGGTACGCGCGAAGAAGAGCGTCACGGCCCCCACCATGATGAAGGCAAACGAGTTGATGGCGCCGCTGTAGGGTTGAATTAGGGCCCAGGCGGGCTGGTGGCCGCTGATGATCAACATCTGCTTGACGATGTGGCCCACCGAACGCGATACCGCAAACAGAGCCAACGCCAGGCAGACCCAGAACATATAGGCCCAGACGATATTCTGGGCATCGCGCCGACGCAAGCGCTGGACGTAGCGCACGCACAGAATGGCCAGCACGATCATCAGGACCGAACCGCCCACATCCACGACCCAGATGGGCAGGAAGGTGACGTTCATGGCGCCTCCGCACGCAGCAGCCAGCGCAAGCCGAGAAAAAGAAAAACCATGGCCGGCACGCAAAGCAGATGGTCCAGCTTGACCAGATAGTAGAGCGGTCCCAGCCACTCGTACCCCGGCGCGGTGCTCAGGCTGATGCGCATCAACCCGATGCGCTGGTATTCGATGAGGCCCGACAGCTCTTCCAACCAGTGCCCCACGAAGGCGTCGCCGTTCCAGAAGATAAAGAAGAGCGCCGCGTACTGGATATAGCGCCAGCCGCGGATCGATACCAGAGAACGCTTGCGCAACCAGTAGATCAACAGCACCATGCTGATGGCGAAGAACAGGTGGGCCATCTGGTGGACGTAGACCCCTTCCACGCCGCCATGGGCCTGGAGGGCCCAGGCCGCCGACGGCCGGCACAAGAGCCCCGTCACCAGGCTGATTAGCAGGAACTTGACCAAAGTCCCTTCTCCTTTTCGAGAACAGCTTACCCCTGTTCGTCCAGCCGGCGCTGCACCCCTTTGAAATAGGGCAGCCAACGGCGCGAATGGCCGAAGAGAATACGGGCCAGGATATACATCGGTATGAAAATGAAAGGATAACTCACGGTCTGGCCGACGACCAGCGACAGGGGCCAGGCCAGCTCGAAGCCCACCCCCGCGAAGCGGCTGTGCAGCCAGGCCAGGGCAAAGGGCACCGGCCAGAGCATGCCCGCCGAATAGGCCGCCATGGTGAAGAAATGGCGGCCCCAGGCATCGTTGGCCTGCTTGTTGAGCGCCTTGTACCCCTGGTGATCGCCCATTTCGTGGGCCTGCATGCTGAGCTGCTCGCGCTCGGAAATTTCAGCTTGCAGATCCCGCAGATGCTTCTGATTAAAATGGATGGCGGCGGACAGCAGCAATTCGCCCAGCACCACACAGATCATGGCCAGGCAGAACGCACCAAACAAAAACCCGAAAAGAGCGTCCTGGGGCAGACGGAACGGCGCGATCAGCAGCCCGTCCAGAAGATTCGCCATCCGACCGATCAATGCTTCCATAAATCCATCGTCGCTCTAAAGAGAATGCGGCCGGGGCCCTTCAGGGGCAGCCCCGGCCGTGAACATATTACCCGCGAATAAGCGTAATATTAAAAAAGCCCTTCAGGATGTAGTCCAGGCCCACATAAGCGGCCAGGACGATGAAGAACCACTTCAAGCCCTTTTCCGGAATGTACTTGCCGGTGCGCGGGCCGATCATGGAGCCGACGAAGATGCCCACCAGCTCCACGCCGATGAGAATCCAGTAAACCGTGATGCCTTTGACCATGAAATTGACGATCGACAGGATCATGCTGATCAGCACCGCCAGGGCCGAGGTGCCGGCGGCCACGAACATGGGCAGGCCCACCACGCTGGTGAGGAACGGCACGTAAAGGAAGCCGCCGCCCACGCCGATGAACGAGGAGATGGCGCTGATGAAGAAACCGCCCACGAAGGCCCACAGGGGGTTGAAGGAAAAGGTCTGGCCGAAGAAAGAGATTTCGACGCGGGTCAGGCTGAACTTGGAGGTCTTGACGCCCTGCTGGGTGATGTCGCCCTTTTGCTTAACGGCGGCTTCGAAGGCCTTGACCGCTTCTTTGGCCTTTTTCTTGGAGGCTTGCCCTTTGGGGGTCATTTCATAGACCATGAAGCCGCCGATGATGAAGACGATCAGGCCGAACCATCCCTGGTACTGGGAGAAGGTTATCTTGCCCCCGGTAACCTTCACGACCAGGTAAGCGGCCAGCAATGACCCCAGGCCGAGCGACAGTCCCAAAGGGATGATCAAGCGTTTCTGCTTGGCGTAGTTGACGCTGGAAACCAGGGCCGACAGCCCCACCAGGAACTGGTTGGAGACGCGGATGCTGTCGGTGACGAACTTGTTGAGGGTCGGGGTCGTGTCCTTGAAGCTTTTGGCATAATCGCCCAGGCCGAAGACCGTGATGTGGCCCACGCCGGCCATAATGCCGCCGAAGGCGCCCACGGTGGAGAAGACCCAGCCCACCCACATGGCCCAGAAGAAGGCCAGCACCAGGTTGACCTGCTTGCCGCCGGGGATTCCGAGGTAGCCGGGCGCCGCATTGGGGTCGATCTGGCCTTTCTCGGTGCCCTTGGGGGCCTGGGCAATGGCCTCTTCCAGGCTGGCGGCCTGGACATCGGTGGCCGTGCCCCAGACGCCGGCCATGGCTCCCGCCAGCAGCAGCATGATGAGACAGAACGTGAATTTACGGGACATATTCATCCTCCAGAAGTTAGGGAATAAGTGAGGCCGCCCTTGGGACACCAGTACATAGACGCTGGCCCGTGGTCGGCTTTCAAACCGATGCGGGGTACACAGCAATCGGTATGCCAAGGGGCCTCAAATTCAGAGCCGGGCTGTCTCCACGCCGACCACCGAAATATTGTCCGTGGTTCCAACAAGTTGCCTGACAAGACCGCTTCGCATGGAGCGTCCCATTCCCATGGCGACGGCCTGCGCATCAATGCGGCGGCGCAATTAAAATATGGCACATGGCGGCACTATGGCAAAAAGGATTTGATTCCGCAAGGATGCAAATAAGGTGGTTTTTAATGGCATGCAAATTTAATATTGCAGCCGATCCTGGCCGGGCGGGTTCCGCCGGGAATGCCCCTTTTCCATCTCTTTGAAAATATTGGATGCTTTTAAGCGGCTCGCGGGAATTACAGCTATCCAGCGGCCCCTTCGGATGGTATGGATATTGCTAAATCATCGCGGATCGACGACAGAACCAGGCGAGCGGTCCGCCAGGCGCAAAGCCAGGTCGGCCTGGGCGGCCATGGTAACCGTTCCGGCATGCATGCCTAACCGGTGGAGGATTCGAGTGAAAAAAAGTCTCTATACGATGTGTTTCATGTGCTCCGTACGCTGCCCCATCCAGGTGGAAGTGGAGAACGGCCAGGTCCGGTGGGTCCAAGGCAATCCCCACGTGCCCGGCATGGAGGGCAGCCTGTGCCCCAAAGGCGCGGCCGGCACCTCTTTTTTGTATGACGAGCAGCGCCTGCAGACCCCGCTGATCCGGGAGGGCGCGCGCGGCGCCGGCCAGTGGCGCCAGGCCACCTGGGACGAAGCCCTGGACACCGTGGCCGAGCGGCTCAAAAAGGTCGTGGACACCCATGGCGGCCGCGGCGTGGCCCTCATGGAGCGCGCCAACCTGGCCACCCACGTGAGCAAGACCTTTTTAAAGGCCATCGGTTCGCCCAACCATGTGACCCATGACGCCCTGTGCAAAGGCTCGGTCAACACCGCCTGCCGCAGCCTGTTCGGCTATACCGACGCCGACATGGGCATGCAGTACGACAAAACCAAACACATCATCTTATATGGGCGCAACATCTTCGAGGCCGTGGCCGTGCGCGAAGTGAACAATCTGATGACCGCCCTGTCCAACGGCGCCAAGCTGACCTATATCGATCCGCGGGTCACGATCACCGCCACCAAAGCCCACCGCTACTGGATGATTCGGCCGGGCACCGATCTGGCCCTCAACTACGCCCTGATGCACGTGATTCTGGAAGAACGGCTCTACGATGCGGCCTTCGTGGAGCGCTGGGTGGAGGGCCTGGCCGAACTGCGCGATTTCGTGCGACCCTACACCCCCCAGTGGGCCGAAGCCGAAACCGGCATCCGGGCCGCGGAGATCATCGCCCTGGCCCGGGAAGTGAGCCAGGACAAGCCGTCGGTGATCTTTCACTTCGGCTACCGCGGCGCCCATCATGTCAACGAAATCTACCTGCGGCGCTCGATCCTGATCCTTAACACCCTCATGGGGTCCATCGAAGCCCCCGGCGGCCTCTTCTTCAAAAAAGGCCCCGGCGCCGTCGAGCGCAAGCCGGCGCGCAAGCTCACCGATCAGGCGCTGCCCAAGGTCAGCGAACCGCGCGCCGATCAGGTGGGCACGGCCAAGCTGCCCCTGCCCGACCCGGCCCACGGCGTTCCCCAGAGCCTGGTCGATGCCATCCTCACCGAAAAGCCCTACCCGGTGAAGGCCCTGATCGTCAACCGCTTCGACGCGCTCAAATCGATTCCCGACACCAACCGCACCAAGCAGGCCTTCGAGAAGCTCGATCTGATCGTGGCCATCGACGTCAACTTCAGCGACTCGGCCTGGTACGCCGACGTGGTGCTGCCCGAATCCACCTTCTTCGAACGCACCGACTGCGTGCAGCAGGCCAATGGCTTGAAGCCCCAGATCTTCCTGCGGCCCCAAGCCATCCCGCCGATCCACGACACGCGCGAGTACGCCATCATCATGCGCCAGTTGGCCGAGCGCCTGGGCATCGAGCAGTACTTCCCCTACACCACCATGGACGAACTGGTGGCCTGGCAGCTCGAACCCACCGGCTTTACGCGCCAGGATTTCGCGGCCAAAGGCTTCGTGGCCTATGCCAAGGACCAGATCTTCTGGAACCGCCTGGAGGGCCTGAAGCTCAAGACCCCCTCGGGCAAGATCGAGCTGCGCTCCTCCCTGCTGGAAAAGGCCGGCTTTGCCTCGTTTCCGCCCTACGAGGCCATGGAACGGCCCGAGGGCGACCGCTTCCGTCTGGTGGTCGGTCGCGTGGCGGCCCACACCCATGTCTCCACGCAAAACAACCCCTATCTAAACGAGCTGTACCCTGAAAACCTCTTGTGGATTCACACCCGGCGGGCCGCGGCCCTGGGGATCAAAAACGGGCAGACGGTACAGGTCACCTCGGCCCAGGGCCAGGGCAAGATCAAGGCCTTCGTCACCGATCTGATCCATCCGGAGGCGGTCTTCATGGTGCACGGTTTCGGCCACGAGGCCCGCCTGGCCGCGCGCACCTTCAACCGCGGCGTGTCCGACAGCGTGCTGCAGGCCTGCATCACCGACCCGGTGGGCGGCAGCCCGGCCCTGCACGACACCTTTGTCACCGTTGCGCCCGCCAAAGCCGATGAAGCGCCGCCGGCGGCCAAGAAAAAACACGCCGCCAAGCGCGCGTAAAGGAGAATCGCATGAGCCAATACTACCTCTTCCAAGATACGCGCAAATGCATCGGCTGCCATGCCTGCGAAGTCCAGTGCAAGGCCAACAAGGAGCTGCCGCCGGGACCCAAGCCGTGCAAGATCGTCCAGGTGGGCCCCAAAATGGTCGGCGGCCTGCCGCGCAGCTCGTTTATCTTCATGCCCTGTTTTCACTGCGAAAAGCCCTGGTGCGTGGAGGCCTGCCCCACCGGCGCCATGCAGAAGCGCGAAAAGGACGGCATCGTCTTCGTGCAGAGCGATCTGTGCGTGGGCTGCAAGGCCTGCATCCGGGCCTGCCCCTGGAGCGCCCCCCAGTGGAACCGGCAGACCAAGAAGGTGGTCAAATGCGATTACTGCATGGAGCGCATCGACCAGGGGTTGAAACCGGCCTGCGTCACCACCTGCATCACCCACTGCCTGCAGTTCGGCGAGGCCGACCAGATGCCGGAAGTAAAGCGGGAACGGCACGCCCAGGCGGTGGCGTCGTTGGATCACAGCGCGTTTTAGGAGCCCCCATGACCCTGACCCAATGCCCGGTGGACCAGACCCTGGCCCTGGTGTGCCAAGCATTAGAAGCAAACCGCTTGCAGCACCCGCGCAGCCGGCGCCTGGCCGGCCAGTTGATGGCCATGATCGAGGATGTGGCCAGCGGCCGGGCCGGGGCCGAGCATATGCCCGCCCTCCAGCGGATAGCGGACGAGCTGGCCGGATTTCAAGCCGATGCGGCCGGCATGGCCCTGGGCGCCGAGGTGCGCCTGGCACTGGCGGCGCACCGCGAAGTATTCGTCAGCCATATCGAAACCCAGAACTGCGCCGCCGGCGCCTGCGACCGCCTGGCCCCCTCCCCCTGCCAGATGGCCTGCCCGGCGGGCATCGACATTCCCACCTACGTGGCCCTGATCGGCGAAGGCCGCGATGCCGAGGCCATCGAAACCATCCGGCGGGACAATCCCTTTCCCTGGGTGTGCGGCCTGGTGTGCACCCGGCCCTGCGAGTTCATGTGCGTGCGCGGCCGCATCGACCAGCCGGTCTCGATCAAAA
Source organism: Deltaproteobacteria bacterium (assembly GCA_021819735.1). Lineage (GTDB taxonomy): Bacteria > Desulfobacterota > Desulfobacteria > Desulfobacterales > Desulfosarcinaceae > Desulfatitalea. Next base: position 2,917 of record JAKAFO010000185.1, on the reverse strand, counting down.
CGCTCAAGGCCTTTGCCGCCGAGCGCGCCCTCTCCCTGGGCCACTACGTCAACCCGCCCCAGGCGCCGCTTAAAAACCGCAAGGTGTGCGTCATCGGCGCCGGCCCGGGCGGCATGAGCGCGGCCTACTACCTGGCCCTCAACGGCTACACCGTGCGCGTCATCGAAGCCCTGCCCATGGCCGGCGGCATGATGATGGTGGGCATTCCGCGCTATCGCCTGCCGCGCGAAGTGATCGACCGCGAGGTGGCCATGATCGAGGCCCTGGGGGTCGAATTTCGCTACAACACGCGCCTGGGCCGGGAGGTCACTTTCGAACAACTGCGCGCCGAGGGCTTCGAGGCCTTCTTCCTGGCCATCGGCGCGCATGCCTCGTTCAAGCTCAACATCCCGGGCGAAACCGACTTTCCCCAGGTGACCCAGGCCATCGACTTCTTGAAACGGGTGGCCCTGGGCGAGCGCCACCTGCCCGGCCGGGAAGTGGTCATCATCGGCGGCGGCAACGTGGCCATCGATGCGGCGCGTACCTGCCTGCGCCTGGGCTGCGCCAGTGTCACCATGGCCTACCGCCGTACCCTGTCGGAGATGCCGGCCGACGTGGAAGAGATCGAGCAGGCCGAAGAAGAGGGCGTGCAGTTCTCCTTTTTGACCATTCCCGTGGCCGTGGACGGCGAGCAGGGCGTGCTGCGCGGCCTGCGCTGCCAGCGGGCCGAAATGGTGGCCCAGGCCGGCTCCAAGCGCATGGTGCCGGTGCCCATCAAAGACAGTGAATTTCTGCTGCGCGCCGATGCCGTCATCAGCGCCATCGGCCAGCGTGTGGAAAAAGAGAGCCTGGCGGAACTCCAGACCCTTCCCTGGACCCGGCGCGACACGATCCAGGTGCACACCGCCACCATGGCCACCGACCTGCCGGGGGTCTTCGCGGCCGGCGATGCCGTCACCGGGCCGGCCACCGTGGTCGAAGCCATCGGCGGCGGCAAGCGCGCCGCGGCGGCCATCGACCGCTATCTCAACGGCCTGCCCCAGCCGAGCATGCCGCCCGTGCCGGTGCGCCACCACCGCGCGGCCTGGACCGAGTTGCCGGCCTTCACCAAGATGGCCCTCAAACGCCAGCACATGCCGCTGCTCAACATGGACCGCCGGCGCACCACTTTTCAACAGGTGGAATTGGGACTATCGGAGAATATGGTCCGCGAAGAAGCGCGCCGCTGCCTGCGCTGCGACATCTGCCGGCGCTGCGGGCTGTGCGTCACCATCTGCCGCGACAAGATGAAGGTCGACGCCCTGCGGTTGGGCTACCTGGACTTCGACCACCCGGGACCGACCGATTTCCGCTGGACCCAGGAGCACTGCATCGGTTGCGGGGCCTGCGCAACCAACTGCCCCAACGATGCCATGCAAATGGAAGACCGCAAGGGCGAACGCATCGTGCACCTGTGCGGCACGATCCTTTCCCGCCAGCCCGTGCGCTACTGCGACGGCTGCGGCGAAGCCATCGGCACCGACCGCTACAACGAATTCGTGCGCCGCCGCACCCAACGCATCGCGCCGGTCACCGGCGATCGCGTTTACTGCGACGCCTGCGGCCGCCGCCAGTCGATCCTCGACGCCCACGATGTCCACTCGATGGATTAAACCCGTGAAAGGAGATCCCATGGCTCTTCGCAAAGGACAAAAAGTAGAAGTCTTCCGCCGCAGCGGCGATGAATCCTGGGAACCCTACATGGACAAATTCGTCGGCCGCCACGGCATCATCACCGACCCCGACACCTCCATCAACGATCCCGAATCCCTGGTGGAAGTCAGCCTGGACGGCATGGGCACCCACCGCCTGCCCCAGGACTGCCTGCGGGTGCTGGACAAATGACCGTGACCGCGCCACGGCGCCCCACCTTTGCCATCCTCGGCGCCCTCAGCGCCGCCGCGGCCATCGGCCTGGGCGCCTTCGGGGCCCACGCCCTGCGCGCCACGCTGGCGCCGCGCATGCTCGACATCTACCACACCGCCGTCTTCTACCACCTGACGCACAGCCTGGGCCTATTCGCCGTGGCCTTCGTCTGCTCGCTCAAGCCCCAATCCGCCCTGGCCCGAGCCGCCGGCTGGACCATGCTCGCCGGCCTGCTGCTCTTCTCCGGATCGCTCTACCTGCTGACCCTATCCGGCCTCACGGCCCTGGGTGCCATCACCCCCTTCGGCGGCACGGCCTTGATCATTGCCTGGCTGCTGCTGGCCGCGGCGGCCGCCCGGAAGTAATCCAGTCAATTTTTATCCAAAGGACTGCGCACCCCCAGCACATTCTTCTTTGCGACATGGGTGCAGATCATCGTGGTCTCCAGATCCACATGCCCCAGCAACTGCTGGATGGTGCGGATGTCGGTGCCGCTTTCCAAAAGATGCGTTGCAAACGAGTGGCGCAAGCTGTGGGTCGTCGCCCGCTTGTCCAAGCCGGCCGCCAGCACCGCCCGCCGCATGGCCTTGCGCAGCATGTCGGCCGATGCATGGTGCCGGCGCACCACATTCGCGCGCGGGTCCAGCGACACCTTCTCCGAAGGAAAAACCCAGTACCAGATCCACTCCGTGGGCGCCTTGGGATACTTCCGGTCCAGGGCATTGGGCAGATACACCCCGGCAAGTCCCGCTTTTCGATCCCCCTCGTACAGTCGTCGCACCTTTTCGAGGTGCGCGCGCATCTCTTCGGCCACCGATACCGGAAATAGGGTCTGGCGATCCTTATCCCCTTTGCCGCCCCGGATCGTAATCGTATATCTTTCGAAATCAAGATCCTGAATTCTGGTTCATCCGGGATAAGCGTACTTTAGCTTGAAAAAAGTGGACATCCATGTCTTTCAAAAGGCTCCACACCAAATCGAAAGGCATATCGGATGTCCACAAGTTTGCTCTATCACGGGTTCGGCATT
>JAKAFO010000516.1 GCA_021819735.1 Deltaproteobacteria bacterium | reverse complement strand
CGCCAACGGCAAAGGCTTGACCTTCCCCGGCAACGCCGTGGTCTTCGATCCGGCCGGCAACCCTATCGCCAGCCGCCTGACCGACGACGAAGGCCTGCTGGTAGTAGATCTCAAAGCCGCCGCCTGGCAGGCCGTGCGCAGCCATCCCATGCGCCATTTCTTCCCCAACCGGCGCCCGGAACTCTACTTTCCGAAGTAAAAAAGGCCTCCGCCCATGCGAAAGCCTTTTCCTTCATCTTACAGGATGCGAAAGAGCGTCTACTGCACCATAAAGACCACGCTCTCCAGGGGTGTGCCGCTTTCGGTGACGATTTCCACCATCCACTCGCCGGCCTGGTCGGGCGACATGGCCTTGTAGCTCCAGGTGCGCCAATTGGCCGCGCGCACGGGCAGCTTGATGGAAGACTTCAGGGCGCCCTGGTAGTACCAGTTGTGCACGATGGCGCCTTCGCCCTGCATGCCTATCACCCGGCAATAGCAGTACACCTTGGGTAGATCCTTGGAGAAGACGTCCGCGCTGCCCACGGGGGCGCGATCGACCACATCCTGGCAGACAACCGCCTCTTTAATTTCCACGCCGATGGGAGCGGACGGGGCCGCGCTGACCGGTGGCTGAGCTGGAGCCGCAGGCGTCGCCGCGGCTTCCTGTGCGGCCGGCTGGTTTTGATCCTCACACCAGGCGGGGGCTGCGACCCACGCGAGCAAATAACACGCCAATAGCACACCAAGAATTCCAGCCTTCATGTTCTCCTCCTGATTCTCATGGCAAAGTTGAGAGAAATCGCCGCCATCGGCAGTTCGACCGGTACAAGTGTAGAAAAATCGGGCTAATAGATACTTTTTTTGACAGCTTGACGCAAAAGGCGTACTGCGAGCTAGGGCTCCGGCTTTGCTGGTTCACAGAGTGGACGATCGCGCCAATAGCCGCTTGCGACGCCTCTGCGATATTCTTCCAGCGCATCCCCGGTTGCGTCGACCCGCAAGTTGCTCCAACTGCCGTCATGATTCTGCCAGAGCTCGTGCCAGTAGACAGCGGCACGAATCCGCGGGCACTCGCCGGGAATGCGCCGGAAGAACTCGGCGATCCAGGCGCTCATGCTGCCGGATTCGGGGAAATTGCCGACGCCCCATTCGGCCAGAATGACCGGCTTGTCCGGGTCCACGGCGGCAATCTCTTTGTAGGAGCTGATGAAAACATCGTCCACCGACCAAAACTTTTGATAGGGATATTGCTGCCCGTAAGCACTCAGCCCGAGCCAGTCGACATAGTCGGCCCCGGGGTAGTAGCTTTTATAGTTATTCCAGGCCTCATCCGGAACGGTTCCGGAATTTAAATGAAATACCCATTGAATATTCTTCGCATTGCGGCTGCGCACTTTGTCAACCACATATCGGTAAGCTTGCTTGTAGATCTCCGGCCCGGCAAAGCGACCGGCGGAACCAGCAGCTACCGATGCGCCCCCACCGTAGAATATTCCCGACCAGGGAAACCAATCGCCGTTCATCTCGAGCCCCCAGGCCACGAGCAACGGCCGGCCGAAGTCGCGGGCCTGATCGCCCCAATGCGAGAGATAGGTATCGTACTTTCCAGCCAAAAGATCGTGTAAGTTGTAACGGTCGATTCGATTCGCATCCCAATCTGCGCGGCTTTCCCAGGGCAACCAGTAGATCAGTGGGATCGCACCGTAGTTTGCGATAATCTCCATGTTGCTCCGGGGAAAGGAATTTTTGCCCCAGTTGCTGGAGGAGGCCACGATGGCCTGGTGCTTACCAACAAGCGCTTCGAAATTTTCGATTGCTTCGATGGTCACATTGTCTTCGGTGAGGCCGAAATCGATATAGGCGCCGGTATAGGCCTGATTCGCGGGAACGGCCAGGGCGCACCCCGGCTGGACAAGCTGCCCAGAAGCCTTGTTCGGCGTTTTCAGGTGGCAGGCAACAGTTGCCTGGCTCACCAGTACTATTGCCAGGAGAAAATACTTTTTGAGCATGTAGCCTTTCAAGGAACCTCCTGAGCAGATCTATCAATGCCATGACGCGCATTAAAGCACGGGCACAATGGTTACCTGCTCCCCTTTTTTCGCCAGCTTGAGCCGGAACATGCGAATGGTGACACTCAGGGGGCGACCGAAAAGAAATTCGAGCAGCCCGGCGTCCAGGTGGGCGCGCGCTACGGCCACCTGGCGCAAACTCTGATCATAGCGGATGGCATGCAGCAAGGTTTCCACCGCCTGTTCGGCATCTTGGCCTTGCCTGATGCGCTCGGCCCACAAGGCCACCTGCTGATAGCCGCAGCGCTCCTGATGCTCGGCCACCAGATCGTTCAGCCCGGGCAGGCGGGCGAGGAGATCGGCGCGGGTCAGGCGCGCCTGATCATACATGGCCATGATGGCGCGAGTGTCCCAGCAGGTGAGCACGCGGCACTCTACGGGGCGGGCTTCGTAGATCCCGCAGCCCACCCGCTCCTGGTCCAGAAAAATGCAGGTGGCGTCATTATCCGCCGCGGCCTTGATTTTGATAATG
>JAKAFO010000184.1 GCA_021819735.1 Deltaproteobacteria bacterium | reverse complement strand
GTTCGTCACCGAGATCGGGCGGCAGCCCTACCTCGTGCATGGGCTCTTGCGCACCGCCGAGGCAGTCTCCCCCGTCAACGCCAACCAGGTGGGGCTCTCCCTGGTCGCCTTTGCGGCCGTCTATCTGCTGGTCTTCAGCGCGGGCGTCTACTACATCGCGCGCCTCGTGGCCAATGGGCCCCAGCCCGCCGTCGAGCCCGTTTACGGCGACCACGGCCTGGAAAAACCGGCCATCATCGCCAAAGGCAAACATTCCAAACGCAAGCGCACACCGGGAGGTCAGCATGTTTAATCTTGGCGACATTTTGGATTTGCCCCTGATCTGGTACGCCCTCATCGCCACCGCCATTTTTCTCTACGTGCTGCTGGATGGATTCGACCTGGGCATCGGCATCCTGTTCCCCTTTGCCCCTTCGGACAAGTGCCGGGACCGCATGATGTCGTCCATCGCCCCCTTCTGGGACGGCAACGAAACCTGGCTGGTGCTCGGCGGCGGCGGGCTCTTCGCCGCGTTTCCGCTGGCCTACGCCATCCTGATGCCGGCCTTTTACATGCCGGTGATCATCATGTTGCTGGGATTGATCCTCCGGGGCGTCTCGTTCGAATTTCGCTTCAAAGCCCAGGGACGCGCAAAAAGACTCTGGGACTACACCTTTCATTTCGGTTCGCTCATCGCCACCTTTGCCCAGGGCGCGGTGCTGGGCGCCTTCGTGCAGGGGGTGGCCGTAGCGGGCCGGGGCTACGCGGGCGGCAGCTTGGACTGGCTGAGCGCCTTCAGCGTGATGACCGGTTTGGCGCTGGTCTGCGGTTATGCTTTGATCGGCGCCACGTGGCTGATCATGAAGACCGAAGACGTCACCCAGGCGTGGGCGCGCAAATGCGCCGGGTACCTGTTCGGCTATGTGGCCTTTTTCATGGCCCTGGTGAGCATCAGCATGCCGTTGATGAACGCGGCCATCAAGGCCTTGTGGTTCAGCCTGCCCAACTTCTTCTACCTGATGGTCATGCCCCTGGCCTGCGTCGTGCTGTTTATCGTCTTATGGCGGGATCTGCACCGCGGACACGAATACCGTCCTTTTTTGGTCACCATCGGTGTCTTTTTGATGAACTATATCGGCCTGGGGGTGAGCATGTGGCCGTGGCTGGTTCCGTTCCAGGTCAGCTTTCGCAAGGCGGCCGCCGCGCCCGAGTCCCAATCCCTGTTGATCGTGGGCACGGCGGTGCTGCTGCCCATCGTGCTGGGCTATACGGCCTACAGTTACTACATCTTCCGCGGCAAGAGCAGCCATGAGGCCCATTACTAATCGGCAAAAACAGTGGCTGTGGTTCGTCGGGCTATGGTTCGCCGGGTTGGGCGCGGTGGCGGTTCTGGCCTATGCCGTTCGTTGGTTGATCCGGTTATAGCCCCAATCGGCGGCAAGTGCCGAGGCGCCAGGCCCTGGAGCCAGGGATCCGAAGGGCGGAAAACAAAGAGGGCGGCGGGAGCGAATCCCGCCGCCCTCTTTTTGCGCAAAGAAGCATCGGCTCGTCAGTGTTGGGCGCCCTCCGGCTGAAAGACCGGCAGGTAGGTGACGGCCAACCGATACAACAGGATCATGAAGGCGACGAGTCCCACGGTCACCAGAATCTCGACGATCGAGGGAAAGTAGCTGGTGCGCTCGCCCGCCTGGGCGAAGAAGTTGACGTTGAGCCGGTTCAGCACCGTTCCGGCGATCACGCACGACGCGGCCAGGAGCAGCCCGTTTACCGATTTCCGGATGGCCGGCAGCGAGTAGAGCACGATGGGCACGACCACGCCGAGCAGCACCTCGATCAGGAAGAAAAGGCTCGCCTTTCCGCTCGAGAAGATGGCCGGCAGCGCCCCGCGGTAGGCCAGGTCGCCTAATTTAAGCGCCAGATAGATCACCAGGGTGATGCGCACGCCCCTGGCAAGGCCTTGGAGAATTTCATTTTCCTGCGGCCGCCGAAAGGTGCGGGCGCTCAGGATGGATTCCAGGGAAACCGTGGCCAGCCCCAAGGCGACCGCCGAAAGGAAGAACATGTACGGCATGTTCGCCGTGTACCAGAGCACCGGGATCTTGTGCGGCATGATCAGGAAGACGCCGCCCAGCGACGACTGGTGCAGGAAGGAGAGCATGATGCCCAGAATTACGACCGGGTAAGTGAAGAAGGTGAGGATCCGCCGCAGGCGCAGCATGTTCCAGCGCTCCAGGAACACCGGCGCGAATTCCAGGAACAGCACCACCGAGTACAGGGTGATGCACCAGACCACTTCGAACATCACCGAGCGGATGTTCCACATGACGATGGGATGCCAGAAGGCCATGGGTTTGCCGATGTCGATGAACAATCCGATCACCACCGCCGTATAGCCGATGAAGGCGGTCAGGATCGCCGGCCGCGTAATGGCCTTGTACTTTTTCATGTTGAAGATGTAGACCGCCGCCGCGATGGTGAAGCCGCCCGCGGCCAGGGCCACGCCGGCGAGCACGTCCACGCCGATCCACAGGCCCCATGGCACATGGTCGCTCAAGTGGGTCGAAGCGCCCAACCCAACGGCAAAGCGGTACAGCGCGGCGCCGGCGCCCAGCAGCGACAGCGCCACGACAATCTTGAATCCCGCGGCCGGTGCCGGCAAGGCATATGAAGTCGTATTGGCAGCCATGCTATTTCTCCTTTCCTTGCGAGTGTTCGGAAGCTCCGCGGTTGCGGAAGGCCGCGATCAGCGAAAGGCCGACCACGATCGCGCCGGCCTTTACCGGAATGGATCCCAGCATGTTCCAGGTCAGGGTCGGCAACTTGACGGGCGGTACGTCCGTCCTGAACCCGAGCTGCTCGAAGGGGATCGGAGAAATGTACATCCACTGCGTGCCGCCGGCTTCATGTCGGCCATAGATATGGTTGATATATTTGCCCGGATTCTCCCGCAGGCGCCGCTCGGCCTCGTTCGTCACCTCGTCGATAGACCCGAAGAACATCGAACGCGTGGGACAGGATTTGACACAGGCCGGCGGTCTTCCCGTAGCCAGACGGTCGGCGCAGAAGTTGCATTTCCTGATCGTCGGAGAAGTACTTCCCCATTCGTACTTCGGCACGTTGAAGGGACAGGCCACCATGCAGTACCGGCAGCCGATGCAGCGTTCGGCATCGTAATCCACCGCCCCTTCGCTGGTCTTGTGAAAGGCCCCCACCGGGCAGGCCGAAACGCAGGCCGGGTCCTTGCAGTGCATGCACTGGTTCTTGACGAACCAGCGCTCCAGCATGGCCTCGTGTTCCATCTCCACGAAGCCCACGTTGGTGTAGCACTCCGCATTGAGCTCTTTGGGATTCGTGAAATCGCCGTCGAGCCGGGTCGGTCGGGCCGCGCATTCGTTCCACGATTTGCAGGCCACCTGGCATCCGCGGCACCCGATGCAGCGCGTCAGGTCGACCAAAACGCCTTTTTCCAGTGTCGTCGCCATGACCGCCTCCTATGCTTTCTCGACGTTCACCATGAACGCCTTGGTTTCGGGGATCATCGTATTGGCATCGCCCACATTCGGGGTGAGCAAGTTGGCGCTGTCGCCGGCCATGGGATCGTCGGGGTACTGCCAGCCGAAGCACCAGGGCAACGCGACCTGGTGCACGGTCCGGCCGGCGATGGTGAACGGTTTGAGCCGGCCGGTCACCACCGCCACGGCGGAGACTTCGCCGCGGCCGGATTTGACTTTCACCCGTTGACCGCTGCGGATACTCTTTTCGGAGGCGAACTCCCGGCTCAGCTCCACGAACAGTTGGGGCATCATTTCGAGCAGCCACGGCGTGTGGCGCGTCATCACGCCGGTCTGCCAGTGCTCGGTGACGCGGTAGGTGGTGGCGACCAGGGGAAAGCGCGCGTCGGCGGAATAGAATGCATCGTGCTTTTCGGAGAAGATCTTGACCGCCGGATTGATCCGCTGCTTGGACAGGATGTTCTCTTCGAGCGGACACTCCAGGGCCTCGTAGTGCTCGGGGAAAGGCCCGTCGGCCAGCCCCGGTCCGAACAGGGAGGCGACGCCGTTGGCCTGCATGATGAAGGGCAGCTTGCCGGTATCGCCCATGGGCGGCGCCGGCCCGTCGGGCACATCGCCCACCCAGGTGCCGGGCGTCTTGGTCAGGGGGTTCTCCTTGAGCGGGTCCCACCGGACCAGGGGCCGCTTGGCATCCCAGGGGTTGCCGTCGCGGTCCACCGAAGCGCGGTTGTAGATGATCCGGCGGTTCACCGGCCATGACCAGCTCCACTCCGGGTACAGGCCCAGGCCGGTGGGGTCCTTTTTGCCGCGCCGGGCCATCATGTTGACGGGCTTGCCGTCCTTCTGGGTATAGCTCTGGGAGTAGATCCAGTTGCCGGACGACGTGCTGCCGTCGGCCTGCAGGTGCACGAACGAAGCGCACAGTCCGCCTTTTTTGCCGAGCGGCTTGGGCGGCGTGGCACTGGCATCGAAGACATCCGCCAGATAGTAGCCGTTGATCTCCTTGGCGACCTCATGGATATTCACATGCCGGACCTTGCCGGACGCATCCTTTTCGCCATAATCCCAGGAGAGCTTCACGATGGGGTCCGGATACTTGCCGCCCTCCTTCACGTAGAGGGCTTTGACCCGGTAGTACAGTTCGTTCATGATCTCCGCATCCGGCTTGGTTCCGGCCAGCGGCTCGACCGCCTTGTAGCGCCACTGAACCCAGCGCCCGGAGTTGGAGATGCTGCCTTCCTTCTCCAGGGAGGAGGCGCAGGGCAGGAAGAACACCTCGGTCTGGATCTCGGCGGAGTTGACCCCCGGTCCCTTCCAGAACGAGCCGGTCTCGTTGTCGAAGAGGTTGACGTTGACCATCCACTTGAGCTTGGCAAGCGAATCGCGCACCTTGTTGGCGTTCGTGCCCGAGCAGGCCGGATTCTGGCCCCAGGCAAAGAACCCCTCGAACTGCCCCTGGCGCATCTTGTCGAAAAGCATCAGCCACGAGGCGTTCATGGTTTCGTCCAGCTTGGGCAGAAAGGCATAACCGAAGTCATTTTCCTTTTGAGCCGCATCCCCATAGATGGCCTTGAGGTAGCTGGTGATGTACTTGCCGCGATTGCTCCACCAGTTCACGCTGCGCGGTTCTTTGGTCTTGGGCGTGTTCTTCTCGATGTAGGTCGCCAGGTCGGACTGGGAGGCCCGCGGCACCGGCAGGTAGCCCGGCAGGATGTGGAACAGCAGGCCGTGATCCGTGGAGCCCTGCACGTTGGACTCGCCGCGCATGGCGTTCACGCCGCCGCCGGCCATGCCGATATTGCCCAGCAGGAGCTGGATGATGGCCATGGTCCGGATGTTCTGGGTGCCGGTGGTGTGCTGGGTCCAGCCCATGGCATAGCATTCGGTGCCCACGCGGTCCGGCCGGCCCGTGGAACCGTAGATCTCGTAAACCTGTTCGAGCTTCGCTTTGGGCGTGCCGGTAATGGACGAGACCGTGTCCAGGGTGTAGCGCGAATAGTGCTGACGCATGAGCTGGAACACGCAGTTGGGGCTCTCCAGCGACAGATCCTTTTGCGGGGTGCCGTCTTCGCCCACCTGGTAGCTCCAGGTCTGCTTGTCGTACTTGCGCCCCTTCTCGTCATAACCCGAGAACAACCCGTCCAGATCTCCCGGCCCCTTGAAGTCGGGGTTCACCAGGAAAGACGCATTCGTATAATCGGCCACGTAGTCCCGATGATACAGGTCATTGTCGAGGATGTACTTGATCATGCCGCCCAGGAAGGCGATGTCCGTGCCGGACCGCAGGGGGGCGTACACATCGGCTTTCGAGGCGGTTCGGGTAAAGCGCGGGTCCACGACCAGGAGCTTTGCCCCGTTGCGCTTGGCCCGCATGATCCATTTCATGGAGATGGGATGGTTCGAGGCCGGGTTGGCCCCCATGACCAGAATGACGTCCGCATTCTTCAAATCGATCCAGTGGTTCGTCATCGCACCGCGTCCGAACGACTCTGCCAGAGCCGCTACCGTCGCGGAGTGTCAGATCCGCGCCTGGTGTTCGATATACACCAGGCCCCATGAGCGCACGAGCTTCTGGAGCAGGTAGCACTCTTCGTTGTCGAGCGCCGCGCTGCCCACATGAGCGATGGCATCCGTGCGGTTGACCGTGTACTCTTTTTCGACGGTCTGTTCGCTGCCGTCGGGCAGTTTTTCCTTCACTTTCGCCGTCGTGGTGAGCTTGAACGACTTATCGCGGGAGTCTTTGATGTTCCGGGCGATCTTGTCCAGCGCCTCGTCCCAGCTCATCTTGGTCCATCCGGCCGCCCCCGGCGCCCGGTACATGGGCGTGGTGACCCGCAGCGGGTTGTCCGCCAGCGACCGGACCGATGCACCCTTGGAGCAGAGCGCCCCTTCGTTGATCGGGTGCTCCGCATCGCCGTCCACATTCACCACCTTGCCGTTTTTGGCGTGGACCACCATGCCGCAGCCCACCGAACAGTAGGGGCAGATGGATGTCGTCCTTACGGCGCCGGAGGTCTTCATCTCCGGCACATGCGCGACGGCGGGGGTGGGTCTGAGCACAGGCCCCACAAGCAGCGTACCACCTGAGATCTTTAGGAAATTTCTTCTCGATACCGCCATAGTACCCTCCTTTTGGACAAGCATTCGATCCTATCGTGAACGGCCTCAGGGCAACCCTCGAAGCCGGGAAGGACGATTTTTCGAAAAGCGGAGCCGATGGAAGGGGTTGGATTCAGGAGCTATCTTAATATGCTGAGCGACCCTATGGCATCCTTAACGGGATATTCGCGATTGTCGGGCCATCTTGGCGGAAGAATACCTTCCAGAATTGTTTTTGAACCTGGATCGGCATGTCGCGGAACCAGAATTTGAACAGACTTCATTTTTTAAAGCGCTATCATTTTTCTATTTTATGGATTCGTCTTTGACAAGCTTTTTTTAGAGATTCCGGCGGAAAATGATGTCGGAGGCCCCTGCCGCGGATCGCATCGCTTGGTGTTTTTAGACAGATAACAATTGGATGGATCGTGCAGGAAACTATCTCGGCCGGGCGTCTTTCTTTGAGAGGAGATCGCCATACAGCTTCAGGCCGCACTCGGGGCACAGGCCGTGGGAGAAGCGGGCGCCGGTGTGCAGGGAGACGAACTGCTCCACCTGCTGCCAGTAGCCCTGGTCGTTGCGGATCTTCTTGCACGAACAGCAGATGGGCAACAGGCCGCTGAGCACCTGGAGCTTTTCCAGGGCCGTTTCGAGGTCCTGGGTGCGTTCCTGGACGCGCGTCTCCAGGTTGTCCCGGGATTCGCGCAACTCTTCGATGGCTTGCTGGGCCTTGCGGCGCATCTGTTCCAGTTCCGCGCTCATGGTGTCGAAGGCATCGACCAGGTCGTCGAATTCGTCGAAGCCGCGGCTTTCGTTTTTGGGCTCGTAACGTCCCATGGCCAGGTGGCGGCAGCGCGTGATCAGCGCACTGATGCGGCCGGTCAGGCCCCGGGAAAGATAGAAGGCGAACAGCAGGGCCAGCAGCAGGGAGGAAAGCAGCGATACCAGGCCGGTGAGGCGCAGTTGGGAGAGTTTGTTGTCCACCTCGTCGGCGCGCATGTCGATGCCCACCAGGTAGCGGCCCTCGCCGTTGCGCAAGGGGGCATAGCCCGAGAGAAAGACCCCCCACTCGTCGCGGTAGGGCTTGTCGTCCACCGACGGGGTATGAAATCCGGTTTGCATCCGGTCGGGCGCATCCGCATACTCGCGGCCCGGCAGGGCCTGCTTGTCGGTTTCATCGGAATCGACCACGAAGGCGATGCGCTCGCCCTCTTTGCGCATGATGAAGAGAAAGGCGATGTCCGGGTTGGCACGCCGCAGGCGGCGCAGTTTATCCAAGGTCGCCCGGTAGATCTCTGTTTGAACGTCGGCTTCGGAGCGCACGGCATCCAGATCCCGGGCGTCGATGCTCTGGCTCAGGAGCGCGGCGCTGTTTTGCAGGCGCGAGCGCAGGCTCTGCATCAGGCTCTCGATGGCGTTAAAGTAGAAAAAGGTGCCGATGCTCCCGGACACCAGCAGGACCGCCATGAAATGGCTGATAAACAGCTTGGGGCCGAACCGCAGCCGAATGCGCGGATAAAGTGTCATGCGCGTCTCCTCAAAAGGTCGGTGGACGACAAACGTCTATCACGCCGGCGATGCCAATGTCGTCAGAAAATCGACTACGGCCCGGTTGCACGCCTCGGGCTGTTCGACCAGGATCTGATGGCCGCCGCCGGGGATCGCAACCAGCCGGGCATGGGGGATGCGCGCGGCCAGGATGTCCGAATTGCCCGGCGGGATCAGCACATCGCCCGTGCTGGCCACGACCAGCGTTGGAGATTGAATGGCGGGCAAGCGGTCATAGACGTCGAACTCCTGAATCGCCTTGAACTGACGGGTGAGAATCTGCGCATCCGCCGGATATTTCAAGGAGACCGCCGCATAGGTTTGGGCGCAGACCAAATTGGTCTTCAACGTTTCCGGATCGAAGAAGGCCGGCAGGGCCTTGATCCGCGACTCCGGGCTGCCCACGGTCACCATCTCGCCGACCAGTCGGGCGATCTCCGCCGACGGCCGCACTTGGTGTGCGCCGCCGCAATGGCTGACCACCAGCACCAAGCCCCGGACCCGCCCCGGATGATCCAGGGCGATGCACTGGGCGATCATGCCGCCCATGGAAACCCCCAGCACATGCGCCTGGGGGATGGCCAGGGCATCCAGCAGGCCGACGGTATCGTCGGCCATATTCCGGATGCTGAAATCGCCCCCCGGGTCGCTGGAGCGTCCGATGCCCCGATTGTCGAAGACGATGACCCGGAAATGGGCCGCCAGCGCGGGCAGTTGCGCATACCAGTGATCGGCGTTGCTGCCTAAACCGCGGATCAGGACCAGGGGGTACCCCTGGCCGTGAATTTCATAATAGATGCGTCGATTTTTGACGATGGCTTCCGGCATGGCGTAATGCTTCCTTTCCTATTCGATGGTTGAACCGGTGTAATCTTCATGGCCGGCGATGACGAACATGCCGGGATAAGTCTCGAACTCCAGGCTGGGGTTGCCCACGAGATAAGAGTCGTTGACGATCAGGGTGCCGCTTTCGTCGTTGCTGACGTAGAAGATGGCGCCGCCGCCCTCGTTGGCCGTGTTGTCGGTGAAGCGGCTGCCGCACACGTTCAGCGTATAGGTGTTGCCGTCGTTGTAGATGGCGCCGCCGTTGCCGCCGTTGCCGTCGTTGGCCCCCGTGCCGATGGCCCGGTTATGGGTGAACAGGCTGTTGAGCACTGTGAACGAGACCCCGATGCTGCTCAGGGCGCCGCCATTGGCGCCTTCATTGCCCAGATCCGCCGCGCCGCCGAAGGTGCTGTGCACCACGTAGACCGGCAGGGTATTGTACTGGCTCAGCACCCGCACGGCCGCGCCGCCCACGTCCGAGCCCAGCGGGTCGCACTGGTTGCTGAAGAAACGGCAATTGTAGATCTTGAAGCGGCCGCCGCGCACGAAGATGGCCCCGCCCCCGCCGCCGTCGAAGGTTTCGCCCGTGGAGTTGCCTTCGATGAAGGTCAGGTTCTGCACGGTGAGCCGGGGGTGGTCCTGGTTGTCACAATGGGGGGTGGTCCACACCTGGGCTGGGTCGCAGGCGTTCATGTAGAGAATACGCACCGCGCCATCGCCGCTCAGGGTCACCTTGTTGCCGCCGTCGATGACGATGTCGGGGTTGGCGTTGTTGACGACCTTGGCGGTCTGGCTCAGGGTGATCGTCACCGGGTCGTCGCCGCAATCGAAGGTGATGACGCCGCCGCCGGCCACGGCTTCGCGGAACGCGTCGGCCGTGCAGCTCTCCATCGTGCCGTCGCCCACCACCGTATCGGGGGCTGAGCTGTCCGCGAGCCCGGCGCCCATCGGCACGGCGCAGGCGTCGCCGTCGGGATTGCCGGCTTCGGGCCAGTCGTCGTCGAAAGGATTGAGCGCGGTATTGTCCGTGGGTGTGGCCGTCGGTGCGGGCGTAGCATTGTCCCCGCCATCGCTGCTTCCGCCCCCGCATCCAATCATCATCCACACAACCACCAGGCATAGTGCCAGACCTGTTTTCTTCCCCATGCCGTCAATCTCCTTTTCTACACATATTGCCCCGCGCACCAGCCCGAAGACCACGCCCATTGCAGATTATAGCCGCCCAGGCGACCGGTGACATCCACCACTTCGCCGATGAAGAAGAGACCGGGCACCGCGCGCGCCTCCATGGTTTTGGACGAGAGGGCGTCGCAGTCTACGCCGCCCAGGGTGACTTCCGCCGTGCGGTAGCCCTCGGTGCCGCCGGGCTTGAGGCGCCACTGTTGAACGCCCGCGGCGATCTGCTTGAACTGAGCGCTGGAAAGCCGGGCCAAAGGGATATCGGCCCACTCGGGCGGCGCCATGACCGCAGCCAACCGCTTGGGCAGACGTTCGGCCAAAGCCGACTTTAAGAGCCGCC
>JAKAFO010000183.1 GCA_021819735.1 Deltaproteobacteria bacterium | reverse complement strand
TGCCGACTCAAGGGCAAGCCTTCTTTCCCTGTACTTGTAGGTTTCGTGCAGGCTTATTTCAAAGATCAACAACCTGATTTGGCTTGGATTGCGTAGTATTTACTTTCTAACCCCGTGAACGGTTACCCTGTTTGTATTGGCTTTGGCCGTCCTCGATTTTGTATACCACCTTGAGGTCCAGACCGGTAGCCGGTTTGGTCACCTCCACCTTGGGCCAGGGTTTGCCCTGGGAGAGGGTATGCGGCTTGAGCGAACGCGGCGGGATGAAGATCGTCTGGCCGACGAAAATCAGATTGGGGTCCTTGATGGGCAGCAGTTGGGGGTGCCTGCCGCCCAAGGCGAACTCGTTGTGAAACTGGTCGATCTCGGGCCAGCGCGCGCCAGAACCCAGATATCGGCCGGCCAGGCCCCATAAGCTATCTCCCCTGCGGACGACGTGTCGGATCATCTCCTTCTCCTTTCTCTTTGGTGAAGTTCTATGCCTTGCAGTTGCGTTGCAGGTTCCAGCCGGCGGCGGTGTTGCCGGCGGCCTGGCCGCCCGCGCGGTTCTGGCGCGTGTAGGCCCATTGGATCTGACCGTACACGAAGGCCACGTCATCCTCCGGAAAACCGGTGTCGGAACTGGTGGTGATTTTGCTGATGTAAGCAATGAACTCTCCGGAATTACCGGATAGTTGCCTGGCGAAATGGATGGCTATCGCATGGTGCCATAGGCTTCAAGCAATGGGCAAATGCCTTGGCTTCTTCCCGATTGTATATAAGCCGGCAAGCAATTCGCGTTCAATTGAGCCTTATCCCGATCTGCTTTTGGCATCGTACCGAGTACGGCATCGGCCGCCAAAGCGGACCTGATGTAATTCAAGGCATTCGCCAGGTCTGGTAGCTTGTTTTGTTCATAACTCTTATCCCTTGATCGAGTTTCACCCAGCATCCGCAGTTCGGCTTCGGCATATTCCGCCAAAGCCTGAGGGCTGGGATAGCGGATCATGCTTTCTCCAAAGCCCTTCGTCGCGGCGGACCAATTCCTTTTCTGTTTTTCGCCCATGCCAACCTCAAAGAACCTGCCGGCCTCCGTCCAATCGACCGCCGTGCCTCTTTGCTTCAGCCAATCGACCACAAATTGAGGATTACCGGCTTGTTCCACCGTCAAAAAGCCCGGCGCGGCTGATTTATCCTGCGCCGAGGCGCATTCAAACCAAAGGATACAATTGAGCCATAGCAAAAGCATCAAGGCACTTCGCATCATCCCCCCTGCGTCTCAACACCCAAAAGGTACTCCTCGGTAAAGATCGGATCGATCTCCTGGTAGAACTTGAGCCACACCAGGAACTTGCCGCGCACCCGGGGATAGCGCGCCATGATCCGTTTGAATTTTTCCGGGTAGGTGAAAATCATGGCGCTGTATTCGTTGAAGTCGTTTTCGAATTCCGTTTGGCCGTAGGTGTTCATGAAGCCCTTTTCATAGTCCGCCTCGGTGCCTTCCAAAGAAGAATTATTAAAAACTTCTAACCAATTTTTCTCACTTTCATACGCATAAACAAAATCTTTAGGGTTTTGATCGAACCATGGATTGAGGAAAAAGGAGTGCCGACTGAGGAGCAGTGAACTGAATTCATGATGAAAAGTTGAAATTGCGTCATTGTCTTTTCGCCCACCGCCATCAACCATGTAAACGATGCGCCTGAAAGTGTCATAAGTGCCGCCACTGCTGACGCCATTATGGTTGATGTAGGCCGCGAAATGGATGGCATTGAGATACCCCTTGATTACCTCCTCGGGATATTTTTTAAAAGCCATGCTCAGCCGTTGCGGATAGCGGAGCAGCACGCGATGCCGTATGGCCATAATTTTGCTATCTTTTGGAGGGCCGACGGCTATAAAGGGATGGGTAATGTTTGATAGAAAATCATCGCCAATCTGATAAACGATCCTGATGCCATAACGCTTTGTCAGCGTCTCGAATTTTTCTTCGATCGCTAATTTAGAGAAAGCCGTGTCGAGGTAAAGATTGTAGGATTCTGTAAGCGCCATAATAGACAGCCAACACATCAGTAGGTACATACTAATCCACTGGCCGCGGGTGACGAAAAAGAGATCAATGATCCCTTTGGGCTTGCCGATCATACCTTTCCAGGACATTTGTGTTGACACTTCCTGATGAATGCCCTCACGGTCCCTAAAATGGGCCAGAGGATGTGGGGGTTACTCATGACTACTGCAGCGCTCGTAATAATGCTTCTATAGATAGAGGCCAGACGAGCAGTCGAATGCTAACCGCGGCATAAATCAATTTCTTTGGCATCATTCCACTATTGTTTTGTCGCCCAAAAAGTACTCCTCGGTAAAAATCGGATCGATCTCCTGGTAGAACTTGAGCCACACCAGGAACTTGCCGCGCACCCGGGGATGGCGCGCCATGATCTTTTTGAACTTCTCCGGGTAAGTGAAGATCATGGCGCTGTATTCGTTGAAGTCGTTTTCGAAATTAGTTTGACCATAGGTGTTCATGAAGCCTTTTTCATAATCAGACTCGGTTCCATCCAAAGAAGATTCATTAAAGATCTTCAGTTTGTCTTTATCCGTCTTGTAAAGATATACAAAATCGTTTGGATTCTGCTCGCGCCATGGGTTGAGCAAAAAAGAGTGGCGGCTCAGAAGGAGAGAACTGAATTCGTGATGAAAAGTTCCCATACCTACTTCCGGCTTCTGCGCGCCATTATCCACTATAAAAATGACCCTTCTGAAAGGATCGAAGGAACCTGCATAAATGAAACCATCACGATTAATTTCCCCGGCAAAATGTATGGCGTTCAAATAATTTTTAATAACCCCAATAGGGTACTTATTAAAGACAGTCTCCAAAATCTTAGGATATCGAATCAGCGCGCTTCGACGGATGGGCTTGACCTTGCTTTGCGGGGGAGGGCCGGCGGGCACCATAGCGGTCCCCTTGTCTGACAGGAAATTTTCGCCGACAACGTAGACGATCTCAACACCATATTTGTCTTTGATAGAAGCAAAAAGCTTTTCAATTTTTGCGTCGGAGCAGGTTTTGTCCAAAAAAAATCTATAAAACGTTGGGAATATAAAAATACCCCACGCACAAATCATCAGTACGAATATAATTCGGTGTATCTTTGCCGAAGGGAAGCATTTTAAAGCGGAAGAAAAAATCTGGTTCATATGCTGCTGGGGCCCATTCCCTGGTTCCGGGGATGATTCATATCAATGCGATGAAAAAACGGACCTATTGATGTAGTGCCGCTCATAGCCCCCGTCCAACGCCAGTACCAGGTGGCTGCGCTAAGCAAGAGCACTGTAATGAATACAGCGAATCCGACCTCATCGTTATTTGCTATTTTGATACCCCTTTGAGCGGGCTCTTCTTCGGGTACTGGAACTTTAACTGTTTCCGGCGCCACCTTTGGGGGCGTTGGGTGAAGGGTAACGGCCACATCGAAGGCGATGTCGGCCGTATACTTATACTTTCTTCCCTCCACGTCCACTGTGGCGCTGATGGTCTTAGGCTTGAGGCTGCCTTTAAACTTCATGGGACCCTCCGCCACTACCTTGACCGAATAAGGCCCCAACCCTGCCTGGTACATGATCGGCGCCTTGATCGTGACTTCCCCTGACTGGTAGCCCAGCTCCACCCCCTTGGTCAAATCCCGAAACGCATGATCGCTGAACTGCCCCAGCTTCTGCTTGACCGCCGGCGCATCCTTGCTCAGGGCCAGCTCCAGGTTGTGGCGGTAGCGGCCGTGGGTCATGTTTTCGATGGCGATGGTGCCGCTGAGCTTGGCCTCCAGGGTGCAGTGGGGCAGCACCTGTTTGTATTGGCTCTGGCCGTCCTCGATTTTGTATACCACCTTGAGGTCCAGTCCGGTAGCCGGTTTGGTCACTTCCACCTTGGGCCAGGGTTTGCCCTGAGAGAGCGTATACGGCTTTGACGAGCGCGGCGGGATGAAGATCGTCTGGCCGACGAAAATCAGATTGGGATTTTTGATGGGCAGCAGGTTGGGGTATTTGCCGCCCAGTGCGAACTCGTCGTGAAATTTGTGGATCTCGGGCCAGCGCGCGCCGCTGCCCAGATATTGGCCGGCCAGACCCCATAAGCTGTCTCCCCTGCGGACGACGTGTCGGATCATCTCCTTCTCCTTTCTATTTGGCGAGGTTCTATGCCTTGCAGTTCCGTTGCAGGTTCCAGCCGCTGGCCGTGTTGCCGGCGGCCTGGCCGCCCGCGCGGTTCTGGCGCGTGTAGGCCCATTGGATCTGACCGTACACGAAGGCCACGTCATCCTCCGGAAAACCGGTGTCGGAACTGGTGGTGATTTTGCTGAGCAGGCAATTGCGGAAGGTGTACTGCATGAAGCGCTGCTTGTCGGTTCCGGCCCGGCACAGTTCCACGACAATGGTGTCGATATGGGTGCCCGCCGCGCAGGCCAGCGCCAATTGTGGAGATGCCTGGTCGAGCAGCTTGGAAAAGGAGAACACCGCGAAGCCCGCGCGCTCGGCACTGGCACCGCCGGCGCTGCTGGCCGTACTTGATACTTTCTGGCCAAGCCCCAGGTCATAATCCGTGATTTCGATCCAGCCCGGATGCTTTGCATCGGAGCTCTCACCCTCGATCCCGTCGATCTTGATGAAACCGTCGAACGCCATCCATCTTCCTCCTTGTGAGAAGTGGGTTGAAAGAAGTGAAGAATTTTAAACGATGGAGGATAACACCCGTGGGCGGGGTGGCGCTCAAGTCAATGGATGAAATCAAATTCGTAAGAGAGGGTGTCGCCTAACCGGGTTAGGTTCATGCCAAAGGAGGGGGGATGTGTCAACGAAATTTTGGGATCTACCGACCCTGTCATCGATCAATTGGACATCGATGCGCGTCTGCCCATCGTCACTTTGATAGACCAGTATTTCCGAAAATCCCGAGAGCGATTTAGCCCTTGTTCAGCTTGGCCGCTTGCTCCAGTGCCTTAATATTCTCCGCTTCACCAATCTGCTCCTTATAGTCCCTCCGCCGCACCGCAAAGCGCTCAAACTCCTCCCGTGCATGCTCATCCGCCGCTTTCTTGCTCACGCTCCCGGCATGGGGCAGCACTCGCCGCTCATTGAAGGACAGAAACTCATCCAACTTCCGCTCCCAATCCTTCATGAACACCTGCTTCCGGCGTCGGGCCTGGTCTTCGGCGTAATCCAGCCACATGGCGACGATGCGGTTGAGTTCGTCGATCTCCGTTTCGTCGAGATAATTCTTGGCGATGGTCACGTCGGTCTTGCGCACCTCGCCCGCCTTCCAACTGGTCAAACCATGTTGGGCCGGGTGTGGTCGGCGCGGCTTTGGATCAGTTCGGCGGTGGTCAGGCCGGTGGCCGTGTAGTGCAGCTTGTTCTGGATGATGCTGAAAAATTTGGTAGTTTCGGTCCAGGAGGGGTCATAATCGCCGGCCATGGCAAAGATTTCCTTGACCCGCAGGTACATGCGCCGCTCGCTGGCGCGGATGTCGCGGATGCGCGCCAGCATTTCGTCGAAATAGTCGGGCACGGCCGAGCCGGCCACGGGCGGGTTCTTCAGCCGCTCGTCGTCCATGGTAAAACCCTTGACCAAGTACTCTTTGAGCCGCTGGGTGGCCCAGATCCGAAAGCGGGTGGCGATGAGGCTTTTGACCCGGTAGCCCACCGAGATGATCATGTCCAGGTTGTAATAATCTAGCTGGCGGCGAACCTGACGAGCCCCCTCCTGTTGAACTGTCAAATATTTTTTGACAGTTGCCTCCGGCAGTAGTTCCTTTTCGTCATATATGTTTTGAATATGGTGGCTTACGTTCTGTTTAGATGTTTGGTAGAGCTCGGCCATCATCTGCTGGGTGAGCCAAACCGTTTCGTCTTCCAAACGCACATCCAGTCTGACCCGGCCGTCTTCGGCCTGATAGACGATCAATTCTCCTTTTCCCGGCAATTCTTCACTCATACTGGAGTTCCTTATCCAAACCTGTTTCCCTATCGCAATACCCGACAACCGGCGCTGCATAAGGCTTTGGGCGATCAAGCCGCCGCCGATATGTTTGCATTGGCATTGATCAATTCGATGATGGAGACGATTTCGTCGGCGACGGCCGAGGGAAATACCCCATCCAATCCCTCGTAATGAAGGCCGGTAAACGGCTGCTCATACAGCACGCCGGCATCCATGAGCCCTTTCTGAGTGAGGTGGTCGATGATCATCTCCACAAACCGGATCTGGGTGATGTTGAACTGCGCGGCATCCAGGTATTTGGCAAAGGCCTGCTTGGCCGCATTGCGGTCCAGGCCCACCAGCGAGCGGATGAAGAGACTCAGGCTGTCGTGATTGCCGAAGGCCTTTTCAAACTGTTCGCGGCCTTGCACTTCCCCCGATTCGAAGAGAAAGCGCTCCAGCTCGGCCAGGTCCGAAAGGGTCAGGGCCTTGTTGTGCTTCAGTTTGCGGATGGCGATATGATCCTCGTTGAGCCCCTTGATGAAGGGAAACACCTTGTCGGCCACTGTGGTGTACATCTTCTGGGGCGCGCCGAACGACTTGAACCGCGACCAGCGAAAATCCTGCTGCTTGTCGTTGAAAATCGGCTGCTCGATGGGCCGCTTGAGCCGATTGGCCTTTTTCTCCCGCACCGTGTGCAGTTCATCCAGCCGCTTGATGAACAGCAGATAGGTCATCTGCTCGATGACCTCCATGGGATTGCTGATGCCGCCCGACCAAAAGGCATCCCAAATTCTGTCGATCTGATTCCGTACCTCACCCGTGAGCATGTCCTGTGCAATCTCCCTTAGAATATTTTGCCTGCTATCCCCTTCATCTTTTTCAAGCACCTCCCAACGGCCGCCCCTGTCCGGTCCCTCGCGTCGGATTGTTCCCGCTGACCTGAGTTTTCCCAGATGATCTTTAACACCATCCTGCGTAATGCCCAGCCGTTGGGCCAACAGCTTGCGTGTTAAAGCGGGCTCTGCAACTAAAATGGCCAGGATTTTTTCCTGGGTAGTTTCCTGGATAGTTTTCTGGGCAGTTTCTTGGGTAGCGGTCTCCCTTCCTTGATCAAGGCCAGCTTGGATAGGGCGTTCCTGGGCGTGTCCCAGGCCAGCTTGGCGCGTTGGACAAAAGGGGGGACCCATCATATCCGGTCTCGGCAAACCACTGCGGACGGAGCTTTTCGAGCCGCGCTTCGCTAACCATTGCCTTCGTCCTTTACCGCAAGATAGGCCTGCTCCGGATGGTTCGGCTTGGTGGGGTATCGATATTTGAGCTTTTTGGCACGCACCAAGGGCTGAAGATAGCTTTTGCGCAGAAATTCACCGGAACGATTCAGGATCTGTTCAAGCTGCTCTAGTGACAACGGTTGGCGTCCGCACAGGTCAAGAATGATCTGTTCCATCTCTTTTTTGGGAAGCTTCTTCTTTTCCGTTGCCGGTGCGGCGATGGACGCCATTATATCCAAAGGTCCGGAGCTTGGGGCCAAAGGTCCGGACCTCTGCTCCAAAGGTCCGGAGCTCTCGCCGAACATGACGTCGATGTCGTCTTTACGGCCGATTTCCGGCAGGAAATAGATCGTCCCCCGCCCCACGCCACTTTGTTGCAGCAGGCCGGCAGCTGCCCGCGGTACATGCACATGGACAATGCTTTTGCCTTCAACCGAGAGGGTCTGAACAAAGCGATGGTTGAGCAAGTTGGCGCTCACCTTCTGGCGGTTGTTCAACAGGTTCCATAGGTCCTCGATCACTTTTTGGGGTTCTTCCAGGCCCTTGAGCGAAAAATGGCGATCCTTCTCGCCGATGCCCAGAAATATCTCGCCGCCATAGCTGTTGGCGAAAGTGCTGTAGCTCTCCCAAAAATCCTTGGGCAAGACCCCCTTGCCGTCCTTGCCAGCAGCCAGCTTGCACTCGACCTCGATGGTTTCGGAGAGGGTTTCTATGTCGGCTGTGGAGTGGATTTTGATCATTCGTTTTCTCGATTTTCCTGCTCGGTTGAAAGATACCAAAGCAACATCTTTTCAGATGCGCAATAAATACCGAGGCCGCCTAAAATGGGATATCTCCACTCTCGTGTTCGCCTTCGACCCTTTTGGTTTCAATTTTTTCCTTTGTTGTATTTTGGTTCGCCCAAATGGGGTCGAGACCTGGATCGATATATTCCCACATCTCATTCTGATGCAGCCATATGGGGTCGGCATTCCGAATCGCAAATTCTTCGGCCGGCAGGCCGTCGATGGTAGGGGGCCGCTTCAACCGGACCTGCCTTCCGTTCATGATGACCCACATATACTTGCGTTGTCTTTCGGCTTTGGCTTCCTTCCGGGCGCGTTTCTGGGCGGTCGTGAGCTTCTTTTTTACTTTTGCCATATTGCATTCCTGATGGATAGGGAGCATTTACGGGGCGTTTATCTGTTTGCTTATAGAGGTGGTTTATGTCTTCGTTACCTCCCATCGGCCTGCCTTGGTCGGCCCCACATGCCGGATGACGCCCAACTCCTTAAGTTTGTCGATGTGGTGCCGCACGCTGTAAACGCTCATATCGCACTGCGCGGCCAGTTCCTTGATGCTGATGGAAGGCTGGGTTTTAATGGCAGCAAGGATCAATTCTTTGTGGTTGCTATGTGGTTTCTTTGCGGTTTCTATGTGGTTTCTTTGTGGTTTCTTTGTGGTTTTTTCGTCAACTACACTCTTTTCTTGGACAGCTTCGCTGGTAGCGCCTTGCCCTTCAACTTCTTGCTCTAAAAACGACGGCCGATTGAACGCGGCGATGAACAGGTTGCCGACTTCGCGAAACTCCGCGTCGGGCGCGTGTTTCAGGATCAGGGGCATGCCGCGGCCCCAGGCTTCCACCATGGAGATGCGGCGGAACAGGTCGGCGATCAAGGGGTTGCGGCGTTGGGAGACATTGCCTTTGCGCAGGTCGTCGATGGTCAGGTTGCCGTAAAGTCGGCCGGGGTTGCGGATCTCCACGCGGTCTTTGAACACCGCCACCTGAACGTAGTCCGGGTCAAAGTAATCGCGGTGGCAGAAGGCGTTGATGACGGCTTCGCGCAGGGCTTCCACCGCGATTTCGGGTACGTCCACCCGGCGCAGGCCTTCCAGGCGCATGCCGATGTGGATGTTCTTGAGGATATACTTCTGGGCCTCCTCGATCAGTTCGAGGATATCGCCGTCGAAGTCATGCCGGTCGATGATGGTGGAACTCTCGGTGCTCAGAAAGACGGCGCAGCGCAGTTGCAGGGGCGTCGTGCCGAAGAAGAGCCGGGCCGGATTGAGCAGTCGGCCCTGCTTGATCAAGGCCAGCTTGGCGAGGGCGTTCTTGGGCGTATCCCAGGCCAGCTTGGCGCGTTGGACAAAGGCTTTGATTTTGGCTGGGTCCAGATCGGCCAGGGAGAACTCGCCGGGTTGATGGTCCCAGCGCGATGCTTCTCGGCCTTGGGAGGCGATGAGCGCTTTTAACTGTTTGACGCTCAACTGGCGGTCTTCATCCGCCACCCGCATGTACGCCCGCCCATAGGCGAAGTAGGGGGTGTCGTCGCCGTTGAACTCGACTTTGATGCAGCGTTTGCCCTGAAGGGCCATCTCCGAAACCTTCGGGAAGATCTTGGGTTCGATGTGCGCCGCGATGGCTTGGGAGAGGTCGCGCAGGGTCTTTTCGTTCATGTCGAGCCCGACCACCGCGCCGGCAGGGCTCACCCCGAAATAAAGGGTGCCGGCCTGGTGCTTGTTCAGGATGGCCGCGATGGAGACCAGTCCCTGCTTGAGCTCGGCCAGGCTCTTTTTCGGCTCGACGGTCTCGCTTTCCTTGAGTGGTGCTTTCATGCTTACTCCATCGGCTTGGCGGGTTTGGCCGCTTGTCCCGATTTGATCCAGGCGTCGATTTCTTCGCGGTCGAAGCGCCACTGGCTGCCGATCTTGCCGCCGGGAATCCGGCCCTGTTGGGCCAGGGTGTAAAGCTTGGTGCGGCCCATCTTGAGATAGGCGGCCAGTTCGTCGAGGGTTAACCACTTGTCGTTGATTGAGGGCATATCCCATCTATCTGTATGGGGTTTTCGATATCGATAAGAAATGATAGCTCATGATAAAGTATCAGGCTTAAAAAGCAACCCCAATTTCAAAAAGCAGTCAGGCCCGACGGCGTTGGAACCCAACGCTGTCGGGCCTGACTGCTTCCTGCTTAAATGATTGAAGCGTTCATCGGTATTAGAATCGATAGCAAAAACCGATGGCGATCATCGGGTAGACGGTGAAGGAATCGACATCGTCCTCGATATTTTGCTTCTCTTGATTTAGATCATCTTGAAAGGCGGGAATGCTCGCAATTGGGCCGCTGGCCGTTAATTCCACGTTGGGGCTGCCCTGGAACATGGCGCCGATTTCGAAAAGGAAACCGAAGGCGTTCTTTTTGCCGAAGGAGGTATCCCAGCCCAACCCGACATAAGGCGCGAATTCGTTGAAATCGATGTTGCCGTCGAGGGTGCCGACAGCGGCCGCGGGATAGGTGGTATCGCCGATT
>JAKAFO010000182.1 GCA_021819735.1 Deltaproteobacteria bacterium | reverse complement strand
CCGGCCGACCGCCGCTGGTTCGGCGCGGCCCTGGCCATGATCTTCGGCGGTGCGATCGGCAACCTCATCGACCGCCTGCGCTTCGGGGAGGTGGTGGACTTTCTGGATGTCTACCTGGGTTTTACGAATTTGCCCCACTGGCCGACCTTCAATATCGCCGACAGCGGCGTGACCGTGGGGGTCATCATCTTTCTGCTGCACATTCTTTTTAAAAAAGTACCGCTTTAAGGACAAGTACTGTCCGCTTGCATCGGTGCCATGACCGAAATCCTTCACAGCCAGTTGGCCGAACTGTTGGCCGATCGCACCGCCCTTGAAAAGCACGCCGTCGGCCTGATTCATGGCGAACCGATGCTGGTGGAGCAGTGCGCGGCCGCCGTGATCGAGCGTCTGTTGCAAGGCGCGCCCAGGGATCTGCACTGCGAGGTGGTCGACGGGCTGGCGGAGAACATCCCCGACGCCCTGGCCCGCATGAACACCTTCGCCCTTTTGTCCGGCCCCAAAGTGGTCTGGTTCAAGGAGGCCAAACTCTTCGAGACCGGCGGCGGACACGAACGGCTCATCGACCAGATCTTAGAGGCGTATGCCGAAGCGCAGATCGATCGGGCCGCGAAGGGTCTTCTCAATTTTTGCGCCCGGCTGGGAATGGATATCCTCTCCGCGGGTGCGGCAGCACGCTTGCCCGGTGAATTGCAACCTATCGAGAGTGCGGTGGGAGCAGAGGGCATCGCCCGCATGATCGACCATTGCCGGGAACAAGGCTGGCGTCCGGCCGGCGACGACGATCCGCTCCAGAGTCTGAGCCTGGCCTTCGAAAAAGGTTTTCCGGCCCAGCACTTCCTGCTGATCACCACCGGCGCCAAGGTCCCCAAGAACCGCAAATTCTACAAGAGCCTCCAGGCCCATGGGGTGATCGTCGATTGCCACGTGCCCCTGGGTGAGCGCAAGGCCGACAAGCAGGCCCAGGAAGCGGTGCTCCGCCAAATCTGGGAGCGCCGACTCCAGGAGGCCGGCAAACGCATGGCCCCCGCACTTTTCCCCCAACTGTGCCAGTTGACCGGCTTCGATCCCGCCACCTTCCGGGACAATATCGATAAGCTCATCGACTACAGCGGCCCCCGGCTGGAGATTGCGGCCGCCGACCTGGAAGCCGTGCTCCGGCGCACCAAGAGCGATCCGATCTACGAGTTGACCAACGCGGTGGCCGACCGCAATGTGGTCTCGGCCCTTTTCTACCTCGATACCCTGCTCAGGGCCGAGTGGCATCCGCTGCAGATGCTCTCGGCCCTGGCCAATCAAATACGCAAGCTGCTGGTGGCCAAAGACTTCATCCTCAGCGAACATGGCCGGGCCTGGCGGGCCGGCATGCCTTTTCCCCAATTCCAAAATACGGTGCTGCCGGCCCTCCAGGCCTATGATGCACTGATCGCCGCCCAGACCGACGCCTGGCAAGCACCGGATGCCCAAGAGGATAAAGCCCGGAAGGGGAGTAAACGCGAAAGTTTGGATCTGGCCCTTGCATCCAACCCCGGCAACGCGTATCCTATTTTTCAAACTTTGCTCAAGGCCGACAACTTTGGTCGCAAAGAGCTGGCAAACGCCATGGTCCGATTGAGCGAGACGGACCTGCGGCTTAAATCCTCGGGCCAGGATGCCGCCATGGTCATGAAAAATCTAATCATGGCCATTTGCGGAATACAGGGCAAAACACCGGGAACTGAGCGCCGCCATTGATGCCTTCGCGCCATCGTTCCTGAAGTTCTCCCGATTTTTTTTGCGCCACTTTCGCGTGGCGCCGACGTCATCCACTGGGTTACCTTCCAAACAAAGAGAAGGAGGAAGCTATGCGTAAATGGACTTTGGCTCTGGTGCTTGTTCTTACGGTCGCCTTGGCGGCTGGATTCCTGGGGTGCGGCGAGAAGCGCCAGACCACGATAAAAATCGGCATCAATGCGCCCATCACCGGCGATATTCCCAAGGTGGGCGAAGGGACCAAGTTCGCGGCCCAGATGTGGCTCGAAGGCATTCAGGCCGCCGGCGGCCTCCAGGTGGGCGATAAAAAATACCCGGTCGAGCTGGTGATCGAAGACAGCGAAGCCAAAGCCGAATCGGCGGTCAAGGCCAACACCAAGATGATTACCGAAGATGGCGTGCTGGTGATCATCGGCCCCCAGGCCTCCAAAGAGGCCATCCCGGCCGGCGGCGTGGCCAACGACTACCAGACCCCCATGATCAGCCCCTGGTCCACCAATCCGGACACGACCAAGAATCGGCCGTTCGTCTTCCGCGGCTGCTTCCTCGATCCCTTTCAAGGGCCGGTGGTGGCCAAATTCGTCAAAGCCGAGTTCGGTTTTACCAAAGCCGCGGTACTGTATGACGTGGCCAGCGATTATCCCAAGGGCTTGGCCGAGTTTTTCAAAAAGGCCTGGGAAGAGATCAACGGCCCCGGGTCGGTGGTGGCCTACGAGAGCTTTACGACCAAGGACACCGACTTCAGTGCCCAGTTGACCAAGATCAAAGAGAGCGGTGCCGAATTTTTGTTCACGCCGCAGTACTACAACGAGGTGGCGTTGATCGTAAAACAAGCCCACGAGCTGGGCTTTACCCAGCCCATCGTGGGCAGCGACAGTTGGGGCTCGGCCGAAACCGTGAAGCTGTGCGGGCCGGATTGCTACGGTCTTTTCTTCTCTACGCACTATGCTGCCGCGGGCGCCCAAGGAGCCACCAAGGAGTTCATCGACCGTTACAATCAAAAATATGGCTACGTGCCCGATGATGTCGCAGCCTTGACCTGGGATTCCATCCGGCTGGCCGCCCAGGCCATCACAGCCACCGGCGGCCTCACCGGCGACCTGAAGAAGGATCGCCAGGCGGTTCGGGATCAGTTGGCCAAGATCAAAGACTTCGACGGCATCACCGGCAAGATGACCTTCACCGAAGAGGGTGACCCCATCAAGTGTGCCGTGATCGTGCGCATCAGCGACAAAGGGGAGTTCGAGTTCTACAAGCAGGTATGTCCATGAGGTGGTAAGGTCATGGCGTTCTTTTTACAAAACGTGATCAACGCCTTGCAGTGGGGCAGCTTTTACGCCCTGATCGCCTTGGGGTACTCCATGGTCTACAGCATATTGATGCTGTTCAACTTCACCCATGGCGATGTTTTCATGACCGGGGCCTATATCGGCCTGGGCGTGGCCATGGCGCTGCTGGCGCTGGTGGCGGCGCTGGGCTGGAGTCTGCCGGGGTGGCTGTTGCTGGTGGCAACCATCGTCGTCAGCATGTTCCTTACGTCGCTGCTGGGGGTGCTGGTGGAGCGGGTGGGCTACCGTCCGCTCCGCAACGCCCCCCGGGCGTCGGCCGCCATCACCGGTTTGATGATCGGCATCATCCTGGAGTACGGCAACCTGGCCCTGCTGGGAACCCAGCGCCTCAGTTTCCCCGAACTGATCCAGACCACCACCTATAATATCGGGGCCGTTTACTTCACCAACAAGAAGATCCTCATCGTGGGGGTAGCGCTGCTGCTCATGGTGGGCCTGCACCAATTCATCCAGAAGAGCCGCTGGGGCATGGCCATGCGGGCCATGTCCTACGATTTTCACATCGTGCCCCTGATGGGGGTGTCGTTGAATCTCATGGCGCCCTTGACCTTTGCCATCGGCTCGGCCCTGGCCGCGGCCGGCGGCATTCTTTACGGCATGGCCTACCCGGTGCTCGACCCCTTCATGGGGATTCTGCTGGGCTGGAAGTCGTTCGTGGCTGCCATCCTGGGTGGCCGCGGATCGATTCTGGGCGCGGCCCTGGCCGGTTTTATGTTGGGATTCATCGAAATCTTCACGACCATGATCTTCCCCTCCACCTTCAGGGACCTGATTGCCTACAGCATTATTCTGCTGATCCTGACCTTCCGGCCGTACGGCTTTTTCGGTCAGGCCCACAGCACCCAACTGCGGTTGTAGCTACCGTTGATCGAAGATGGAATGGAGTAAAAGGCGGCCAATGGGTGGATCGGATTTAAAGCAGTCACCTCAAGGAAGGGTCCTGACGACCCGATTGCGTGCGTTCTTCGCGCCCATACCGGCCTTGGGATGGCTTTTGGGTATCCTGTGCGCCGTGCTCATCGAATACCAGTGGGGGGACACGCTCGCGGTGGCGCTCTACCTGCCTAAGGTGCCGCCGCTCTTCGGCGCCACCCTGGTGCTCAAACAACCCTTGCTGTTTCCATGGGCCTTGCTCTTTGTCTGCCTGGTCTACGTGGTCCCCATTTGCGTCATCGGCCGATTGACGGCCGGGCCGGCCAATCGCGCGGCCGCCGCGCTTGCCCGGCTGCCGAACTGGGTATCGGTGTTATTTCATTTACTGCTGCTCTATGCGGCCTTGCACGTCTGGACCGAGGCCAGCGACTACCGCTTGCAGGTCGCCAAATTGATCATGATCGCCGTGATGCTCACCTTGAGCCTCAACGTGATTAACGGCTATATGGGCGAGTTCTCCTGTTCCCATCCCGGCTTCATGGCGCTGGGCGCATACGTGGCTTCCGTATTTTCCCTGGCGCTGTTCAAGCAGACCACGCTTTTCGGCGCCCCCATACTGCCTGAGGCATGGGGCCCTTATTGCTTTCCCCTGGCGCTGTTGGCCGGGGGCCTGGCGGCTGCCCTGGGCGCCCTGATCGTGGCCATTCCATCGTTTCGCACCCGGGGTGACTACCTGGCCATCATCTCGCTGGCCTTCATGTTCATCGTCAAAAGCGCCATCGAAAACATCGATGCCATCGGCGGGCCGCGCGGTCTGGGCGGTCAGCCCCATTGGTCCACCTTGGCGGCCGTTTTTGCCGGCATGGCGTTGTGCGTCTGGATCATCAACAACTTCGTGCGCTCCACCCTGGGCAAGGCGCTCAACGCCGTGCGCGACAATGAAATCGCGGCCGAGGCCATGACCGTCAACACCCGGCGAACCAAGATGGTGGCTTTTCTGTTCGGGGCCTTCTGGGCCGGGGTGGCCGGCGGCTTCTATGCCCATGAGGTGCGCCATGTAACCCCGGGCGGCTTCGGTATCCAGATGCTGGCCGAAGTGCTGGCCATGGTCTATTTCGGCGGCCTCAATTCGGTGGTCGGCTCGATCGTGGGGGCGGTGAGCATCAGCTTTTTGAGCGAGATTCTCAAACCCCTGCTGCTCTACAAATGGATCGTCATTCCCTTGATCCTGATTTTGGTGATGATCTTCCGGCCCACGGGCTTGATTGCTTTTCGCGATTTCGACCTGCGCCGCATCGTGGGGCCTAGACGATGAGCGGCCTTGGAGAGAAGCAGATGCCTCTGCTGCAAGTGGATGACATGACCCATTACTTCGGCGGTCTGCGGGCGGTCAGCGACTACCGGCTGTCCATCGGCCCCGGGGAGATCCGCGGCCTGATTGGCCCCAACGGCGCCGGCAAGACCACCATATTCAACCTGATCACCGGCATCCACACGCCCACCAAGGGCAGCATTCGCCTGGAAAACCGCAATCTGGTCGGCCTGCGGCCCCACCAGATCGCGGCCCACGGCCTGGGGCGCACCTTTCAGAACATGCTGCTCTGGCGCCACATGACGGTGCTGGAACACGTGAAGCTGGCCCATTACGCCCAGTTGCAATACGGCTTGGCCGGGGCTTTCTTCGGATCGCAGCAATGCCGGGCCGAAGAGGCGCGGGTGGAAGAGAATTCCCAGCGCCTCCTGGAGACGTTCGATGTGGCCCGGCATGCCCATCAACTGGTGACCCAACTGCCCTACGGCGTCCAGCGCCGGGTGGAGATGGCCCGGGCCATGGCCACGCGTCCCAAGATTCTCTTCCTGGATGAACCCACGGCCGGCATGACCCCCGAGGAGCTGGTGCAGATGATCGCTATCATCCGCAAGATCCACAGCGAGTTCAAGGTGGCGATCCTGCTCATCGAGCATCGGCTCAAATTCGTCATGGAGCTGTGCGAGCGCATTCAGACCCTGGTCTTCGGCGAAGTAATCGCCGAGGGCACACCCACGGAGATCAAGAACAACCCCCAGGTGATCGAGGCCTATCTGGGCAAAGAAGAGGTTGCCTGATGCAGTTGACGGTGGAAAACCTGCACGTCTCCTACGACCAGATCCGGGCCCTGCATGGGGTGAGTTTCAGCATCGCGGCCGGGGAGATTGTCTGCATCATCGGCGCCAACGGCGCCGGCAAAAGCACCACCTTGCGGGCCATCTCGCGCCTGGTGCCGGCGGACAAAGGGTCGCGCCTGCGTTTTGAAGATCACGATCTGCTGGCCTACCCGGCCGATAAGGTGGTCAGTCAATTGGGAATCTCCCATGTGCCCGAAGGCCGGCGGCTGTTCGGCAATCTGAGCGTTCTGGAGAATTTGCAGCTCGCCACCTTTGCCCGGCGCGACCCGCACGCGATCAAACAAGACCTGGAGCGGGTCTTCGCCATCTTCCCGCGCCTGCTCGAGCGCCGGACCCAATTCGCCGCCACCCTGAGCGGCGGCGAGCAGCAAATGCTGGCCGTGGGCCGGGCCTACATGACCGGCCACCGCATGATGCTGCTCGACGAACCCTCCATGGGATTGGCCCCCCTGATGATGCTCTCCATGTTCGAGGCGCTTAAAGAGATCAATCGCGCCGGTACCACCATCCTGCTGGTCGAGCAAAACGCGCGTCTGGCGCTCAAGTTCGCCCAACGCGGCTACGTGATCGAAAACGGCCGCATCGTGCTCCAGGGCCCTTCCGACGAATTGCTCAACAGCCCCGAAGTGAAGAAGGCGTATCTGGGGGGGTAGACGGACTTTATATCCGCCCATTTTTTTAGTATAAGGCCATGATTGTTCTCAATCTGGCAGCCACAAGGAGAAGCCATGATCAGAGTCGGCGTCATCGGCGCCTCGGGATACGCCGGGGCCGAATTGGTAAGAATATTGACCGGTCACCCCCAGGTGAAACTAACCTCCCTGACCTGCCGGCAGGACGCCGGCGAGCGGTTCGACCGGATCTACCCGGCCATGAGCGGTTGGGTGGATCTGGTATGCGAGGCCTACGACGCGGAAAAGTTGGCGAAGGCGACGGACCTGGTCTTCACGGCCTTGCCCCACGAACTGCCCATGAGCCTGGTACCGGAGCTCTTGTCCAAGGGCGTCAAAGTGGTCGACCTGTCGGCCGATTTCCGATTCAAGAATGCCCAGACCTACGAGGCCCACTATCAGCCGCATACCGCCGTCGATTTGCTGGAAAGGGCGGTCTACGGCCTGTGTGAAGTTTATACCGACCAGATCAAAAGCACCGATCTAATCGGCAATCCCGGTTGCTACCCTACCAGCGTTTTGCTGCCGCTGGTGCCGCTGCTGCGGGCAGGGCTCATCGACCCCGACCTGCTCATCGCCGACGCCAAATCGGGCGTCAGCGGCGCCGGCCGCGGCGCCACGGCCACCACGCACTATTGCCATGTGAACGAATCCTTCAAGGCCTACAAGGTGGGCGGCCACCGCCACACCCCCGAGATGGAAGCGATCCTGGCCGAGGCCGCCGGCCGGCCGATTCACCTCAATTTCGTGCCCCATTTACTTCCCATGACCCGGGGCATGGAAGCGACCATCTACACCCAACCCCGGAGCGGCGTGACCATCCGCCAGATCGAAGAGTGCCTGCGAACCTTTTATTCCGGCCGGCCGTTTGTGCGCTTGCGGGGCGCGACGCCGCCCGACACGCTGCACGTCAAAGGCACCAACTGCTGCGATATCGGCTATAAACTGGATGCCCGCAACAACCGCCTGATTCTCATGTCGGCCATCGACAATCTGGTCAAGGGCGCGGCCGGCCAGGCCGTGCAAAACATGAACATCATGCTGGGCCTCGAGGAGACCACGGGGCTGCACGCCTGCCCCTTTCCCATTTGACATCCAAGGGCAATTGGAATAAGGGAAACTTCGGCTTTCAGCTAAAAAGCCCCAACCTTTGCAGATCATCCCTGGTCATGTGAGCAGGGTGCTTATCCCGGAACCCAACCGTTTTTGATGAACCTGAAAGGAGCGCCGATGACCGCAAAACTTATCAAAGGAACTGAGATCCGTGAGCAGATCTTGGAAGAAATCACCGCCGAAGTGGCTCAGATCAAGGCCAAACACGGGGTGGTGCCCGGATTGGTGACCATCTTGGTCGGCGCCAATCCTGCCTCCATTTCCTACGTTACCCTCAAGATTCAGACCGGCCACCGCGTGGGTTTCAACGAAGTTCAGGACAGCCAACCGGAGACGATCTCGGAAAAAGACCTTTTGGGCCTCATCGATAAGTACAACAAGGACGATTCCATCAACGGCATTTTGGTGCAACTGCCGTTGCCCAAACATATCGACGAGAAGAAAGTGCTCAACGCCATCGATCCGGACAAGGATGTGGATGGCTTCCACCCGGTGAACGTCGGACGTCTGATGATCGGCGGTAAGGAAGTCAAGTTCCCGCCCTGCACCCCGGCCGGTATCCAGGAGATGATCGTGCGCGCCGGCGTCGAGACCAAGGGCGCGGAAGTGGTGGTGGTGGGCCGCTCCAATATCGTGGGCAAACCCATTGCCAATATGATGGTGCAAAAGGGCAAAGGCGCCAACTCCACCGTGACCATCGTGCACACCGGCACCAAGGATCTGGCTTCCCACTGTAAGCGCGCCGACATTCTCATCGTGGCCGCCGGCGTGCCGGGCCTGGTGAAACCGGAATGGATCAAGCCGGGCGCCTGTGTCATCGATGTGGGCGTCAACCGCGTGGGCGAAACCGTAAGCCCCAAGACCGGCAAGAAAGTGGCTGTGCTCAGAGGCGACGTGGATTTCGATGCCGCCAAAGAGATCGCGGGATACATCACGCCGGTCCCCGGTGGTGTCGGGCCCATGACCATCACCATGTTGATGCTCAACACGCTCAAGTCGCTCAAATTTAAATTAGGCATTGCTTAGAGTTCAATCGGGGTGGTAGCGCTTTTGAACGAACAAGGCGCTACCGCCTTGAATAGGCTTCAGATCTTAGCCCGCGCCCAGCTTCTGGCAGCTATCGCATCCGTCAGCGGGTTAAGTACCGGTGATGACCGATCCGCGGCCATTGGCACGATCCGGTTTTCACATCTCGTATACTTCGGAAAAAATTAAAAGTTCTTGCCAAAGTGGACAAAGCTAGGGCCCTCTCAAAGAGACCCGCTCAGCTTCGTCCTGATATACGACTATCTGGTTCTGAGTTCATAATCCGGTCCGTCCGACAAACAATCACTGGATTGCCGGTGTTCGACGATGCACTGTCGCGAAACGTACATAGCCGAAGTAAATCAAGGGCGATTATGAATCATAAGCTATCTCTTATTATCCTGGGCGATTCCGGTTCTAAGATCAGGCAAATTCATCTCAGTCGAAAGCAGTATATCGGTTGGGCATGTTTGCTCGGTGTTTTCGTCACGGTTTTGACTTGCGCTTTCGTGGATTACATCGGTTTACAATGGCGGGTCATCGACAAAAGCATTTTAGAGCGGCGATTGGCAGGTCAAAACGAAGAGGTCGCGCACCAGCGCCGGCAAATTCAAAAGTTCGCCCAGGTGATCAACACCCTCAAGGAGCGGATCGTAGCCCTGGAAAAATTCGAGGATCGTGTTCGCGTTCTGGCCAATATCGACCAGCCCGGGGACAAGAACCCATTGTTTGGCGTGGGCGGCTCGGCCCCCGACGATCTAATTGTATCTTCGGCCTTGGATCAGAACCATAAGGCGCTGATCAAAGAGATGCACCAGCAACTAAAGCAATTGGAGGAAGCTTCCCAAAGCCAAACAAATACTTTTACCCAATTGATCAAGAAGCTGGAGGAACAGAAAAACATGCTGGCGCATACGCCTGCCATCCGCCCTTCGCGGGGTTTGGTAACCTCCGCCTTTGCCTACAGGCTCTCGCCCTTTACCGGAAAGCGTGAGTTTCACAAGGGCATGGATATCGCCAACCAGCATGGAACGCCCATCGTCGCCACCGCCGATGGTATCATCTCCTTTGCTGGTGACGATGGCGCCTTCGGAACAGTCGTCATCATTGACCATGGGTATGGATTAAACACGCGGTATGCGCATCTCGATAAAAGCATCAAAAATAAAGGCGATCTTGCCCATCGGGGAGAGACCATCGGCTACATGGGCAATACCGGTCGCAGCACCGGCCCCCATGTGCATTACGAGGTTCACCTCAACGGGGTCCCGATAAATCCTGAAAAGTATATTCTCAACTGATCGCGCACCATCGCGAAGCTTACCGTTTCTTAACCAGAATTGCCTTGAGAATACCCTGAAAATATTTTAGGTTACCCTTGTTTTGCGCCGGCATCAAACGGCCCTGGCGCTGTATTGCCCACGTCAACCTCCGGAAGGATCAGATATACGATGTTGTGGAAACTCTTGACCCAAATTTTTGGAAGCAAAAACGAGCGCGAAATTAAACAGCTCTGGCCGCTCGTGGAGACCATCAATCAGTTCGAACCGCAGATGAAGTCCATGAGCGACGGCCAGCTT
>JAKAFO010000515.1 GCA_021819735.1 Deltaproteobacteria bacterium | reverse complement strand
CCACGAAGGTATCGAGCATTTCACGCACACCGAAGTTGTTGATGGC
Source organism: Deltaproteobacteria bacterium (assembly GCA_021819735.1). Taxonomy (GTDB): domain Bacteria; phylum Desulfobacterota; class Desulfobacteria; order Desulfobacterales; family Desulfosarcinaceae; genus Desulfatitalea. Next base: position 2,494 of record JAKAFO010000515.1, on the reverse strand, counting down.
ACTGCCGAAGAAGACCGGGGTTTGACTTCCCTTGCGATAGGCCTGCAAGTCGAAGGGATCGGCGGCGCCTTCCAGCAGGGAGACCTCTTCGCGCAACTCATCGGCCTGGCTTTCCAGGAATTGGTCGAGCTGTGGATCGGAAAGATCGCGGATGGTGACCACATCGTCGCTCAGGCGGTCCTGCCCGGGCGAAAAAATGCGCAACTCCTTGCGGTAAAGATCATAGGTGCCCCGAAAGCGCTTGCCCATGCCGATGGGCCAGGTGAGCGGGGCGCATTCGATTTGCAGGCGATCTTCGATGTCGGCCAGGAGGTCCAGCGGCGCCAGACCCTCGCGGTCCAGCTTGTTGATGAATGTCAGGATGGGCGTGTTTCGCATCCGGCACACCTCCATCAGCTTGAGGGTCTGGGGCTCGACGCCCTTGCCGCTGTCGATGACCATCACCGCGCTGTCCACGGCCGTGAGCACCCGGTAGGTGTCCTCGGAGAAATCCTGGTGGCCGGGGGTATCCAGTAAATTGATCTCGTAATCGCGATAATTGAACTTCATCACCGAGCTGGTGACCGAGATGCCGCGCTCCTGCTCGATGGCCATCCAGTCGCTGGTGGCGTGCCGGCCGGCCTTGCGCGCCTTGACGGCGCCGGCCATCTTGATGGCGCCGCCGAAGAGCAGCAGTTTTTCGGTAAGCGTGGTTTTGCCCGCGTCGGGATGGCTGATGATGCCGAAGGTTCGCCGGCGGGCGATCTGGGATTTGGTAGTGGTTTCGGATGACATAGGCCGCGAAGAATCATCGATTTTCCACATCATGTCAATTAAAATCGAATCCTGGAAAATAATTCTTGACGGCTTGCAGTCAGTTCACTATATTCCGATCCAGCGATTTGAAGCCGGCCTGGAGAGATGATCGAAAAAGATGCCGGAGTGCATTGTCTGCCATGGATAATGCTGGGGTTTGGCTATAAACGATTTATGGAACCTAATTTTAATATATCGATACAAGACGATACTATGAAACTGGGCGCTAACGGATCTCATCGACCTGGCGCTGTCAGAAAGGAAGAATCGACATGCAACCAACCGATTTGAAATGCAAGAACGGCGGCTGTGAATCCCAGATAGCGATCAGCAAGGCTTCGGTGGCCGATGGCTCCCGACAGCGTCATATCGCCGTATACCTGACGGGGGGCGTCCTGCTGATCGCGGTATGGTTCCTGGCTTACAGCAATCTTGCTTCCTTTGCCGACATGATAACCCTACTTCTTTCCCGCCTGGCGGGGTTTTCCAAGGAGAGTCATCTGGGCAGCGCCGTCGCGTTCTTCATTTTCGAAACGCCCAAAGTCTTGATGCTGCTGACATTGGTGGTCTTCGGGGTCGGGATCGTCCGCTCTTTTTTTACCCCGGAGCGCACCCGCGCCATCCTGGCCGGGAGGCGGGAATCGGCCGGCAACGTGCTGGCCGCTTTGCTGGGAATCGTCACCCCGTTCTGCTCCTGCTCGGCCGTGCCGCTCTTTTTGGGATTCGTGACGACGGGCGTACCGCTGGGGGTGACTTTTTCGTTCCTCATCTCGGCCCCCATGGTCAACGAGGTTGCGCTGGTGTTGCTCTATGGCCTTTTTGGCTGGAAGGTCGCCGCGATCTACCTGGGGACCGGGCTCTTCATTGCCATTGTCGCCGGTTGGGTCATCGGGCGGCTGAAAATGGAGCGGCATCTCGAAGAGTGGGTTTATCAGATCCAGGCCGGTAAGGTCGATTTGGAGGACGGCCCGAAAAATTGGACCGAACGCATCCGCTACGGTTTCGAGGCCGTGCGCGATATCGTCGGCAAGGTGTGGCTTTACGTGATGATCGGGATCGCTGTCGGCGCCGGTATCCACGGCTACGTTCCCGAAGGGCTCATGGCGTCGTTTATGGGCAAGTCGGCATGGTGGTCGGTGCCCTTATCGGTGCTGATCGGGGTTCCCATGTACTCCAATGCAGCCGGCATCATTCCCATTGTCCAGGCCCTTCTGGAAAAGGGTGCGGCCCTGGGTACGGTATTGGCCTTTATGATGTCGGTGATCGCCCTGTCGCTGCCGGAGATGATCATTTTGCGCAAGGTGCTCAAACCGCGCTTGATCGCGACGTTTGTGGGCGTGGTCGCTCTGGGCATCTTGCTGGTGGGCTATCTCTTCAACTTTTTAATGTAGGGGGGCCAAACCATGAAACGGTTATTTCTCGTTGTGGCGTTCGGCCTGCTTTGGGGCGGACAAGTCTGGGCGATCGGCATCCAGGATCTTATCGATGCGGCCGCGCGGCAGCCGGGCTATGAGGTCAGCGTCATGTCTGTTCAGGAAAGCGCACTGCGCAAAGAGGGGGCCACAGCGGCCCTGTTTCCCAAGCTGGGGCTTTTCGGCCGGGCCGAGAGCTACAATTCGCCGACCAACCTGCGACCCATGCCGCCCACGGAGGTCAATGTCCAGGCCGGAGAGGCCATTCCCTTCTCCCGGGATATCCT
>JAKAFO010000181.1 GCA_021819735.1 Deltaproteobacteria bacterium | reverse complement strand
TCTACACCGGCGACTGGATTCCCGATGCGGCCAACCTGCTCAAGCAGGCCCGCCAGATGGGCATCACCCTGCCGTTCGTGGATATCTTCATGAACGAGCCCCGCTTCCTGGTCGAGGTGGGCATCGAGGGCACCAAGGGCCTGGTGAACATCGCCCAGTACGGCATCGGCAATCCGGCCTTCCGCAACGAGAGCCAGATCAAATACCACAAGGCTTGGCAGAATGCGCGCACCAAATGGAAGGCGCCCTACGATACGGTGCTCTATACCCATCCCTCGGGAAATATCGGGGCCTACATTACTTCCGTTTACTGGCTCCTGAGCGTGGTCGAGCGGGCGGGCAGCACCGATCCGTACAAGGTCATCAAGGTCTGGGAAGACGACGTCTATCAAGGTCCTTCGGGCAATGTCTACAAGATGCGCGCCTGCGATCACAAACAGATCGGCCTGCTGACCGTGCAGGAGTATGTACCGCCCGAGGAGCAGAAGCAATCCTATAATATTCCGCCGTACTACTGGTTCAAGGATTGCTCCAACGCCGGCCCGGTGTACGAGGTGCCGATCGAGAAGAGTTTGCCCAAGGCGGATCCGACGCTGTGCAAATAGCGCCGGCGTCTGTTTAAGTTTCATCGGTGGCCCACCTGGCCATGATCTACAGGTGGGCCACCCGTTTATCTACCTGGTTACGGGGAGCGCGCGCTTTATGGATGCATCCGTTGCGATGTACGTGGCCCAGGGCATACACGGCCTGGCTTACGGCATGATCCTCTTTCTGGTGGCCTCGGGCCTGACCCTGATTTTCGGCATGATGGGCGTGCTGAACCTGGCCCATGCGGCCTTTTTCATGCTGTCGGCCTATTTCGGTTACCAGATGCTGGCCTGGACCGGCAGTTTCTGGCTGGCGCTGCTGGTGGCGCCGGTGCTGACGGCCGTCTTCGGCATCCTGATGGAGCGCTTTCTGCTCAAGAAAGTGCACGCCTTCGGACACATGGGCGAGTTGATTCTGACCGTGGGCGTCTCGCTGATCGTCCTGGACGGCGTCAAGGCGGTGTGGGGCACCGAAAGCCTGCCCCTGAAAATGCCGCCCATTCTGGAGGGTCTGGTGCAGATCGGCGGCCTGCAATATCCGATCTATCGCCTCTTCATCATCGCCATGGCGCTGGTGCTGCTGGCCATTTTGTCGCTGGTGCTCTACAAGACCCGCCTGGGCATGGTCGTGCGCGCGGCGGTTTCGGACGCCGAGATGGTCAATGCCCTGGGCATCAATGTGCCCCTGGTGTTCATGTGCGTCTTCGGCGTCGGCACCTGGATGGCCGGCGTGGCCGGCGTGGCGATCGCGCCGATTCTGACAGTCTTTCCCGGACTGGCCGACCAGATGGGCATGGATGCCTTCATCGTTGTGGTGGTCGGCGGCTTCGGGAGCCTGGGCGGGGCCTTCCTGGTCTCGATCATCGGCGGCTTGATCAGCTCTTACGGCGTTCAGTTCTTGTCGCAGTATGCGGCCGTGTTGATGTTCGTGTTCATGGCCGTGGCGCTGGCCATCAAGCCCATGGGGCTCTTTGGAGAACGGGAATGATGAACAAGAAGACGAAATCGGTCCTGTGGATCGCGGGTGCGCTCTTTCTGCTGATCTACCCCAAGCTGTTCGGCATCTACTACGCCAACATCGTGGTCACCTTTGCCGTGTATGCGCTGTACGCATCCAGTCTGAATCTGCTGCTGGGCTATACCGGACTGCTCAGTTTCGGGCACGCCATGTACTTCGGCACCGGGGCTTACGGCACGGCCCTGGCGCTGACCCATATCCCGGGGCTGCCGCTGATTCCGGCCGTGCTGGCCGGCGTGCTGGCCTCGTTGGTGCTGTCGCTGTGCATCGCCCCCCTGGTCGTGCGGGTCGGCGGTAACGCCTTTGCCATGATGCACATGGCCTTCGGGCAACTGATGTTCGTGCTGGCCCTCAAGCTGCGCGACGTCACCGGCGGCGAGGACGGCATCGGAGGTTTCGACATCCCGTCCTTTTCCATCCCGGGGGTCCTTTCACTGGACATGAGCGATCCGATCCGCTTCTATTATTTCGCCATGGCCGTGATCGTGGGCAGTCTGTGGCTGCTGTGGTTTTTTACCAAAACCCCCTTCGGTCAGATCATGGTGGCCGTGCGCGACAACACCAAACGCGTGGATTACCTGGGATACCGGGTGCCGCACACCAAGGCGGTGGTCTATGTCATCGCCGGTTGCTTCGCCGGCGTGGCCGGTTCCATCTATGCGTTGTTTCAGAACCTGGTGGCCGCCTACGATGCCTACGGCATTCTGACCTCGTTCGTGCCCGTGATGATGACCATGGTGGGCGGGGTGGGACAATTCTTCGGTCCCATTTATGGGGCAGCCATCTTCGGCTTGATCGATGAGTTTACTACACGCTTTACGGATCGGGTCGAGCTGGTGCTGGGCCTGGTGCTCGTGCTGGTGATCATGTACGCGCCCTACGGCTTTGCCGGTTTCATCACCAAGATGCGCCTGCGCTGGGCGGCCAGGCGAGCGGCTTAGTATCGATTGGAGGAACTACCCGTGACGATCCTCGAAACCAGAAGCTTGTCTCACGATTTCGGCGGCCTGCAGGTCCTGACCGATGTCAATCTGCAAGTCGTCGCAGGCGAGCGGCATGCCATCATCGGCCCCAACGGCGCCGGCAAAACGACGCTGTTCAACACCATCACCGGGACCTATACGCCCAGCCGGGGGCAGGTTTACTTCAAAGACAAGAACATCACCGGTGCCGGACCGTGCAAGATCCAGCGCCTGGGCATGGGGCGCTCGTTCCAGATCACCAGCACCTTCGACCGCTTGACGGCCTTTCAGAATATTCGCCTGGCCGTGCTTTCCCAGAAGGGCATTCGCTTCAACCTGTTTCGCTTCGTGGACAAGATGGACGACGTCACCCGCGATACGGTGGCGATCCTCAAGCGCATCAACCTGTTCGAAGATCGCTTCACCCTGGCGGGCAATCTCTCCTACGGCAAGCACCGCTCGCTGGAGATCAGCATGGCGCTGGCCACCAACCCGGAGCTGGTCATGCTCGACGAGCCCACGGCCGGTATGTCCGTGGACGAGACCCACTACGCCGTGGGGCTGATCCGGCGGCTGACCGAAGGCAAGACCGTGGTGATCATCGAGCACGACATGGAGGTGGTCTTCTCCCTGGCCGATCGCATCACGGTGCTGCACCACGGCACGATCCTGGCCACGGGCACGCCCGACGAAATCCAGAAGAACCCGGACGTTCAAACCGCCTACCTGGGACAGATGGAGGATTGAAGATGCTGCTGGAAGTGACCAACTTGAACACCTACTACGGGCAGAGTCACGCCCTTCAGAATATGTCCCTTCAGGTGGCCAAGGGTGAGGTGGTGGCGCTGCTGGGGCGCAACGGCATGGGCAAGAGCACGACGCTCAAAAGCATCATGGGGCTGCTGAAGCCCAGATCCGGCAAGGTCGTTTTCGATGGCCGGGAGATCACCGGCCAGGCGCCCTATAAGATCGCCCAGGCCGGTATCGGGTACGTGCCCGAGGAGCGGCGCATTTTTCCCACCCTTTCGGTGATGGACAATCTGATGATGGGCGTCAAGGGCGGCAAGATCGACCGCGCCAACCCCGATGCCTGGACCATCGAGAAGATCTTCGATCACTTTCCCTTCATGAAAGAGCGCACCCATCAACGGGGCGCCCATCTGTCCGGCGGCGAGCAGCAGATGCTGACCATCGGCCGCACCCTGATGGGCAACCCCAAGCTGCTCATGGTGGACGAACCCACCGAAGGCCTGTCGCCGATCATGGTCAAAGAGGTGCGCGATGTGCTGCGCAAGATCAGCCAATCGGGCATCTCGATTTTACTGGTGGAGCACAACCTGAAAATGGCCATGTCGGTGGCCACGCGGGTCTATCTGATGGCCAAGGCGCACCTGGGATATACCGGCACCGTGGCGGAACTGGCCGCCAATGCCGAAGTTAGGGCGAAGTATTTAGAAGTCTAGAAAGCAAAAAGAGGAAAGTAGAAAGATACGGTATTCCGTCGTGTTTGGGATGTTCCGGTCCGGCGGGGGACGGACCAAAACCGCTTGCGCTACTCTTTCTGAAAGGTCACACCCAGGCTATCCTCACGGGTCCAGGCAACCCGGGCCTTCAAAATCAGATCGTTGGGACGTCCCTTGAAGGGAATGGTCATGAAGATCTCCTGACCGACTTTGGCCTCATTTCTTCCGGTGGTTTCGATCAGGGCCCCACCTTTTCCAAAATTGCGCACATGGCCGGACGCATCGTCCAGCTCGGCGCGCAAATCACATGCGGTGCGGCTGTGCATGCGCCGATCACTTTCATACAAGGCGTTAAACATGTAGCCCCCTTTCCTTGAGCCCTTATGGGTATTTTGGGCGCCGCCGTCGCGGCTACTCGGCGTGTGACGCAATATGGCATTCGTGGACATAAATCGTCACCCGACAAAGTCTTCTCAAGCAAAATGCGAGCCATTTTTTTCAACTTGTATATCTATCAGATTATATTGTCAAAGTTGATAATGGCAGCAAAAGGCGTTGAAAATTTGACAGGGGGATATGTAAAATGCAAAGCCGTTGCTTGGCATATTGCAAAAATTACAAGAAGCGTCCGAGGGCGCCCCAGGGCCTTAAAAGTAACGGCGGGCGCCTTTATAGCGGGTCTTGAAATAGCTGTTGGAGAGGGAGGAAACGCGCACGGTCCGCTCCCGGGTGGCGGCATGGATGAACTGGTCATGGCTGCTGTAAATGCCCACGTGGGAGACGCGGTTGCTCTTGCCGGTGGCGAAAAAGACCAGATCGCCGGCCTGCAACTCGTGGCGCCCGACCGGCGTGCCGCTGTAGAACTGATCGGCGCTGCTGCGGGGCAACTCCAAGCCGTGCAGCCGGTAAACGGTCATGGTCAGGCCGCTGCAATCGAAACCATCCTGCTGGGAAGATTTGCCGTAGCGGTAGGGGCTTCCCAGAAAGCGCCGGGCGGTGTCCACCAGGCTGGCTTGAATGGCGCTGGTCGAACCGGTGGGCGCGTATTGCGGGGCGGGCTGGGCGATGAAGAAATCCTGGATCAACCCCCTGGCCTGCAAGGCCTTGGCGCGCCGGTGCGCCTCGGGCAGGGTCGCGAAGCGTTCGAAGCGCACCTTGGACATGCCGTCCTTGTCGATGAAGTAATAGGCATCCACGCCGTTGGCTTGCAGGCGCTCGGCATAGGCCGCCGCTCGCCCGGGGCTTTTAAAGGCGCCGACCTGGATCGTAAAAGGGATGATGCGCAGCCCGCCCGGCCCAAAAGGCTCCTGGACGATGGCCGCTTGCGGCGGCGCGGTCGGCGGCGGAAGGGGGGGCGGCGGGACCACCAATGGTTGCCGGGGACCGCAGGCCGTCGCGGCCAGCAGGGCTGCCATGACAATACCGCGCGCGCCCCAATGCCATTGCCGGACCAGGCCCGGGTATTTGCCAAGATCAGATCCATCCATATCCAAGCCTTACCACGCGCCTTGCGCGCGCGACAACCCCCCCATGCTCACCGGCAGGCCATCGGATCTTTCATAAAATCGGCATCGGCTTCGGGGGGCCGTTTGACCAGCAGGACGCTGGCGGCCGTGCGCGCCATGATCTGCATCGGCAAGCTGCCCAGCATGCGGCGATAGACATCGTGGCGCAGGCTGGCCCCCATCACGATGACGGTGTCCTGGCCGGCGGCGGCCAGGATCTCTTCGGCCGGCACGCTGCCCGCTTTCATGACGATGGTGCCCTGCTTGCCGCAGGCGCCCAGCCAGTCGCGGGCATGTTGCAGGCACTCCTGGGCCGCTTGAAGCCTCTGGGCGTCCATGTCCGGTTCCTGGACGCAGATCAGGTCCACCGGCGGTCCGATGGCCGGCAGCAGCAGCCGCAACATGGGAAACTGCCGCCGGGCGGCCACCGAGCCGTCGGCGCACACCAGATAGCGGCTCTCCGGCCCGCCGCCCCGCACCACCAGCAGCGAGGTGTGCAGATCGAGGGCCAATTTGCGGGTGGTATCGCCCCGCACGATGCGTCCCAATTTGCCGCGCTGGGGCGGGGCGACGATCAGCAGGTCGTACCCATGTTCGTCCACCTCCCGGTTGAGGGTTTCGACAAACGGCCCGAACGATTCGTAAAAGGGGATACGCGCGCCATCCAGCCCCTTGCCGACAAACATGTGGCCCTTGGGCATGTCGCTCAGGGTGATCCCCGGGGGCCGCTCCAGAACCGCTTGGGCCACGAGGCTCTCCACGGCCGCCGCCAGGATTCGTAGGCCCGCGGACAGCGCGGCGGCTTCGGTCAGGGCGATTTCCCGGCCCACCGGCGGCGGTTCCTCCGCGGCATGGGTGCCCGAGCGCACCGTGATAACGGCCAACTCGCTCTCCGGGCAGCGCTGCTTGAGTCCCGCCGCAAAGCGCAAGGCCCTGTCGGCAGCCGGCGTTCCATCCGTATAGATCAGAATCTTCAGCATCGAATCGCGCGTTCCTTCGATAGGGTGTTCTATGGGTTTGGGCCCCCGCCGGCATCTACCGCCGGCTCCTGGTTAACGCTTGGGGGCAACGGGCATACCCGCGGCCGGACGCCCGGACCGAAAATCTCCCAGTTGCCCTTTTTAAGCTCCGGGCACTCCTTGAAAACCACCAGCGGACAGGCCGCGCACACGGCCGGGCAGAAGCCTTCGCGCATGGCCTGGCGGATGGCCGCACCGGTGCTGGTGTGAATATGGGTCGCGCCCACCTCTTTTAAATACCCGGAGTTCTTGAGCACCTCGAAGGCCCGATGGTTGAGCCCCGAAAAATAGAGCCCGCCGCCGCGCTGGCGCAGCTCGTCGAGCAGCGTCTCGAGGATGTGAACGCCGCTGGCATCCAGGGTGTTGACCTTGTGCATGCGGATCAGCAGATTGGCGGTATCCGGGTGGCTGCGCAGCCGACGCTGCAGGTCGTCGCTGACAAAGGCGGTCGATCCGAAGAAGATCGAGCCCTCCACATGGACGATATCCATCTGGCAACAGGTTTCGCCGTAAGCCGAGCCGACCATTTTGCCGCTGTTCAGATCGGGCACCATGGAGTGGATGCGCGGATGGGAGATGGTAGCCAGGTGCAGCCCGATGGATAGGAGCACGCCCACATAGATGGCGAACTCGATTCTCAAGAACAAGGTGCAACCGAAGGTGACCATCAGCACGGCGGCATCGGCCCGGGTGCTCTTGATGGTGCGCAGGATGTCTCTGGCCTGGATCATATCCCAGGCCACCACGATCAGCACGCCGGCCAGGGCGGAGACGGGCAGCTTGGCCGCCAGGGGGGCGGCCAACAAGATGGTAGCGGCCACGGCCAGGCCGGAGATGACGCCGCTCAACGGCGTTTTGGCGCCGGAACGGTAATTGACCGCCGAGCGGGTGAACGAACCGCTGCCCGGATAGCCGCTGAACAGGGCGGCGGCCACATTGGCCAACCCCTGTCCGATGAACTCCTGGTTGACGTTCAACCGCTGGCGCGTCCGATCGGCAATCGATTTGGCGATGGACATGGCTTCCACGAGGCCCAGAATGGCGATGGCCAGCGCCCCGGGCGCCAGTTGATCGAACCGCCGCGCAACCTCCATGGTCGGCCAGGTGATGGGCGGCAGGCCGCGCGGGATGGCGCCCACCACCGCCACGCCCTGCCGATCCAGATCCAGCAAGGCCACCAGGCCGCCGACCAGCACCATGGCCATCAAGGTTCCCGGCCAGGCCGGCCGGAAGCGCTTGACCCCCGCGATGACGAGAATGGTGGCCAGCCCCAGGCCCAGGGAGATGACGTGCACCTCGTTCAAATGGATCAGCACGCTAAACAGATGCTTGGCCAAAAAATCGGTGGTTTCAATCCGCAGGCCGAGCAGCCCGGGAAGCTGTTTAGCGGCGATCAGGCCCGCGGCGCCGGTGGTAAATCCGATCAACACGGCGTGGGATACGAAGTTCAGCAGCGCCCCGAGCCTGGCCAGGCCCATCACGATCTTCACCGCGCCCACCAGGAGCGACAAGAAAAGCGCCAACTGGATATAGGCCATGCTGCCGGGATCGGCCAGCGAACTCAACGTGCCGAAGACCACCAGGGAGGCGGTGGTGGTCGGCCCGGTGATCAAATGGGACGAACTGCCCCACAGGCAGCCGATGATGGTCGGCATGATGGACGCGTAGAGCCCGTACTCCACCGGCAGACCGGCAATCAAGGCATAGGCCATGGACTGGGGCACGGCCACCACGGCCACCGTGAGCCCGGCGAGCAGATCGGGCTTGAGAAAACGCCAACGGTAGCCGGGCAGCCAGGCCATGAAGGGGACGAAGTTTTGTGGGTGAAAGTGCACGCCTTAACTCACTCTATTCGTTCGCGGTCCGTGACCCTGCATTGTACCAAACCCGGGCTGAGCAAATATGAAAACGATACATAACAAAGGCGCATTCCGGCAAGTTGTTTTCGCCCTGAACGTTCCAGGACCCAAAGAATCGTTTGACAACGCCATTCCGAGCCAATAAGACTTGCACTCGATGCGTGCTCCCATTCGGCAGTAGCCCCCCCCTTTCTACTGCACCCTGATCTTGCAAACGCACAACTTCGGATGTCATTTTTCCGGGCACCTCGGCACCACCCGCCCGCTTGCACCGGCTTTGATATCGCACGCTGCCGGGCACGAAACGAACCACCCCCCAAGGATGGAAACAAACCATGAATACCCTGCAACCCAAAGAAATAATCCACAGCCTGAGTGCCGACCAATGGAATGAAATGCGCCGCGGCGGCCTGCTCGAGCGCCCCGATCTGTCGCGCTGCAGTCTCAAGGGGCTCGACCTGAGCGGCTTTGACCTGAGCCATAGCGATCTGACCGGCACGGATCTCAGCGGCGTGCGGCTCCACCGGGCCAATCTCGAAGACACCAACCTGCGCCAGGCCAACCTGGCCCAGGCCGACTTGACCGAAGCCCGTTTACAGGGCGCCATGCTCATGTCGGCCAATCTGAGTCGCGCGACGCTGATCAACGCCGATTTGCGCCAAGTGGAGTTGAACTCCGCGCGCCTGAACGAGGCCGATCTGACCGGCGCCGACCTTTCCCGGGCTGTGCTCAACGGCGCCAACTTTAGTCAGTGCTGCTTGAAGAAAGCCGATCTGCGCAACGCCCGCTTGAACGCCACGCAGTTGGTAGGGGCCGATTTGACCGGCGCCCAGTTGACCCAGGCCGATCTGTCGGGCGCGATTCTGGAAGGCACCAATCTGACCGGCGCCTTGCTGGACAAGGCCAGTTTGAAGGCGGCCAAGCTCAAGGGTGTGATCCTGCGCGCCCACAACCTGCGCGAGGTGGACCTGAGCGGTTCCAACCTGCGCGGGGCCGACCTGCGCGACACCCAACTGGAAGGCGCCAACCTGACCCAATGCGACCTGACCGGCACCAATCTGGCCAACGCCCAGATGGCCCACGCGCGCCTCAAGCGCGCCAAAGGCATCGACGCCGATTTTACGTCTGCCCGGCTGGTGGGCGCCGACCTGCGTTGGGCCGTCTTGCACCAGGCCCGCATGAAAGACGCCGACCTTTCCGGCGTGCGGCTGGAGTATGCCGAGCTCAAAGGCGCCGATCTTTCCGATGCCACCCTGGTGCGCGCCAATTTGCAGAAATCCAATCTGGAGGGCGCGACGCTCAGCCGGGCCGATCTGCGCGAATCCAACCTGGAGCAGTGCGATCTGAGCCGGGCCGACCTGACCTATTGCGACCTGCGCCAGGTCCATTTGAACGGCAGCCGCGCCGAAGGGGCCGATTTGCAGTGGGCCGATCTTTCCGGGGCCCAGATGACCGCCGGCTATTTGAAAGGCGCGCGCCTGAACCATGCCAATCTGCAACGCGTGGATCTGCGCAAGTCGGTGCTGGTCATGGCCGAATTGTGCGAGAGTCACATGCAGGGGGTGCTCCTGAAAGGTTCGGATCTGCGCCAGGCCCAGTTGGTCAAGGCCGACCTGCGCCAGGCCGATCTGAGCGACACCTCCTGCATTGGCACCGACTTCAGCGGCGCGGATCTGTCCGGCGCCGAAATCGAAAAGGTGGACATGTCCGACTGGGTCATCCGGGGCATCCACTGCACCCACGCCTTCGACGGCGGCCGGCGCATGGATTTCAGCCCCGGCCAATTCGAGCAGGTCTATTCGGTGACCGAAAACATCACCGGCCTCTCCATGCCCGTGCCGTTGTCCGACGTGGCCTACTACACCGGCCGGCTCATCGAGCGTGCCATCAAACAGGAGTTCGGCGACCACACCCTTTTTTTCGTGGGGCTGAACTTTGCCGCCGACGACAAAACCGATTTCATGTTCAAGAACGTGGGCACCGCCGAGCAGTTGAAAATCGTCAACACCCGGCTGGCCAGTATCCGCCGGCGCCTGACGCCCATCCTGGGGCGCCTGCATGCCGAAGACAAACGGGCCAACATGCTCACGGCCCAGGAGGCGGTGGAGGTCCCCTTCCGGCCGGAAATGGTG
>JAKAFO010000180.1 GCA_021819735.1 Deltaproteobacteria bacterium | reverse complement strand
TCAGGCCCGGACGCACACCGGCCGTCAGACCCAGAAAACGCGCCGGCGCCACGGCCATGCGCGTCACGAGCGTCTCCAGATCCAACACCCCTTCGGCCACCAGGCGCAGGCTCAGGGGCAAGGCGGTTTCCAGGCCGATGATACCGTTGGCGGCGCGATCGAACTCCACCTCTTTTTCCAGGATGGAGTGGGGCGCGTGGTCGGTGGCGATAAAATCCAGGGTGCCGTCGGCCAGCCCCTGGCGGATGGCCTGGCGATCCGCCTCGGAACGCAGGGGCGGATTCATCTTGGCCGAAGTGTTGTACCCTTCCACGGCCGCCTCGGTGAGGGTGAAATAGTGCGGCGCGGTTTCGGCGGTGACGGGCACCCCGTCCGCCTTGGCTTGCCGGATGGCGGCCACCGACTCCCGGGCGCTCACGTGGGCGATGTGCACCGGCGCGCCGGTAAGGGCCGCCAGGGCGATGTCGCGCATCACCATGACGCTTTCGGCGGCATTGGGAATGCCGGCCAGGCCCATGCGCGTGGCCAGGGCGCCTTCGTTCATGGCGCCGCCCTCGGCCAGATGCATCTCTTCGCAATGGGAGATCACCTTGAGACCGAAGCCGGCCGCGTACTCCAGCGCCCGGCGCATCAGCAGGCTGTTCATCACCGGACGCCCGTCATCGCTGACCCCCACGGCGCCCGCGTTTTTGAGCTCGCCAAATTCGCACAAACGCTCACCTTTGAGCCCTTTGCTGATGGCGGCCACGGGGTAGACGCGCACCAGCCCGGCTTCGGCCGCTTTGGCCAGGATCAGGGCGGTGATGGCCGGATCGTCGTTGACCGGATCGGTGTTGGGCATGGTGCACACGCCTGTGAATCCGCCGGCGGCCGCGGCCCGGCTGCCGGTGAGGATGGTCTCCTTGTACTCCTGGCCCGGCTCCCGAAAATGCACGTGCAGATCGATCAGGCCGGGGGTCAGCCACAACCCGTCGGCTTCGATCACCTCCACGGTCCCTGGATCGACGCGCAACGAATGCGCCGGCTGAACGGCCTCGATGCGCTCGCCGTCGATGAGCACGTCGCTGGTTCGGTCCGGATGGCCGGGATCGATGACCCGCGCCCCTCTAATCAGCATCGGCATTGCGCCCTCCTCCCAAGACCAGATACAGCATCGCCATGCGCACGGCCACGCCGTTGGTCACCTGCTCCAAAATGATCGAACCGGGACCGTCAGCTACCTCCGGACTGATCTCCACGCCTCGGTTGATCGGTCCCGGATGCATGATCACCACATCTTTTTTGGCCAACGCCACCCGCTCGCGGTTCAGGCCGAAGTGGCGGGCGTATTCCCGTTCGGTGGCCATGCTGAACTGCTTCTGGCGCTCTTTCTGGATGCGCAGCATGATGATCACGTCCGCATCGGCCACGGCCGCCTCCACCGTGGGTGCCACCTGCGCGCCGAGGCTCTCGATGCCTTTGGGCATCATGGTGGGCGGACCGGCCAGTACCACCTGGGAACCCATCTTGATAAAGCCCTCACAATCGGAACGGGCCACGCGGCTGTGGGTGATGTCGCCCACGATGGCGATCTTGAGCCCGGAAAGGCGCCCTTTGTGCTGCCGCACGGTGAGCATGTCCAGCAAGGCTTGACTGGGATGGGCATGGGTGCCGTCCCCGGCATTGATCACCGAGGCCTTGAGGCGCTTGGCCAGAAAATGGGGTGCACCCGAAAAGGCATGGCGCAAGATCACGACATCGGGCCGCATGGATTCGATGTTTTTGGCCGTATCCAGAAGGGTTTCGCCTTTGACCAGGCTGCTCATGTCCGTTGAGATGGCCAGGGTGTCGGCGCTGAGCCGCTTGGCCGCCAGGTCGAACGAGAGGCGCGTGCGGGTGCTGGGCTCGTAGAAAAAAAGAATGACGGTCTTGCCCCGCAGGACGGGAACCTTTTTGATCGGCCGCTCGGAGATATCGCGCATGCTCTCGGCGGTGTCCAGGATCAGTTGAATCTCTTCGGTCGAGAGGGAGGTAATGTCGAGAATGTCTTTTCTGTCCAACGGCATCGTTACCTCTTTGGTACGGGAACGTAAACGAAATAGATAAAGGATGTTAGACAGTAACCTTAAAGCATCAGTGGATGATGTCTCCTAACCGCTGCCAGCGCACGCCGAAGTCGTTTTTGTCCCAGGACCAGTAAATCATGAAAGCCTTGCCTCGAACAGCGGAAACATCCACAAAGCCCCAGAAACGGCTGTCGTTGCTCTCGTCGCGATTGTCGCCCATGACAAAAAGTTTGCCTTCGGGAACGACGGCCGGCCCATAATTGTCGCGCGGCTGAAAATCTTTGGGGAAGATGCGCGCGTCCGAATGAATGGCCAGCGGGTTATCCTGGAGCACACCGTTCACATAAACCTTTTTATTTTCGATTCTCACCGTATCCCCGCCCAGGGCCACCACTCGCTTGATGAAATCCTTGCTGGGGTCTTCGGGATACTTGAAGACGATGATATCCCCCCGCTGGGGTTCCTTGATCGGGATAAAAGTGACATCGGTAAAGGGCACTTTGACACCGAAGATGAACTTGTTGACCAATATATAATCGCCGATCAGCAGGGTGTTCTGCATCGAGCCGGAAGGGATTTTGAAGGCTTGGACCACGAAGGTGCGAATGAACAGCGCCAGGATAATCGCAATCAGCAGCGCTTCTACATTTTCTCTGACTTTTCCCTTGGAGACCTTGGCCGGAGCGGCCGCTTCCTTTTGCGGGTCATTTTTCAAATTCGTATTCAACCTCTCGGGTATCAATATCCATCGTCGTTATCATCGGTTCAACAGATACATCCCCAGCCGCAGTACCACATTGGCCATTACGCCGGCAACGACGTCATCCAACACAATCCCCCAACCGCCCCGCAGGCGTCTTTCAACGGTTCCCACGGGCGGCAATTTGGAGATATCAAAAATTCTGAATAAAACAAAGCCGGCAATCGCAGTGCCGGCGGAAAACGCAATTCCATGCAGGGCCACGACCATTCCCGCGATTTCGTCCAGAACGATGCTGCCGGGGTCGCCGGCTTTGAGTATGCGCGCGGCTTCGTTCGTGATCGGGACCGACGCGAGGATCAGCAGAATGGAAAGCAGCGCAGCCGGCAGCCAACCTATTTGGGCCAAACCATACGCAAGCGGAAGGCCGAGCAAAGAACCCAATGTACCGGGCGCCTTGGGTGAGCGTCCGACAAACCATCCGGTTGCCAGGAGCATGACGGCGTGGTGCCTTGAAAGCATGGCCCGCCTTTTAGTATCTGGCCCGTCTTTTGTCAAGGTGTTGTTGGGCAAGTGATCGCAACGACAACCATTTCCGCCAAAACCGCTTTCGGCCGAACTCGAATCCGCCGGCTCAACTCAAGGGCCGGAGGGTGCGGCGGATGGTTTCATAAACGGTGCGCAGCGGCAGCTTGCGTTCCTGGGCGATCCGGCGGCACACTTCATATTCGGGTATCCAGCGGGGTTCGCCGTCCGGCCCCACCGCCCGCTTCACCGCCAGCGTTCCATAGGCCGAATCCACGGTCACGGTCTGGCGGGGCAAGGCCACGCGCTTAACCTCGTGATAACGCACCCCCAGGCTGGTGGTTTCGGAAAAAAGGCGGGCAATGATTTTGTCCTTTTGTTCCGGCGCGCACAGCACCTGCACAAGGGTGCCGGGCCGGTTCTTCTTCATCTGGGCCGGCAGCCAGAACACGTCCAGGGCGCCATCGCCGAAGAGGGTCTCCATGAGATAGCCGAAGATCTCGGGATTCATGTCATCGATGCAGGTCTCCACCATCAGCAAGCGCTCGGCCTGGGCTTCGACGGCCGCGCCGACCGGCTCTCCCAGAACGACGCGCAGCAAGTTGGGCTGCCGGCTGAGTTCGCGCGTTCCGGCGCCATATCCAACTTTGGAGATGTTCAAAGGCGGCATGGGGCCGAATTTGGCCTGGGTACCGGTCAAGATCCCCGCGCCGGTGGGCGTCACCAACTCTATATCGACATCGCCGCCGTAAACTGGAACGCCCTTGAGGATTTCGAGCACCGCCGGGGCCGGCACCGGCAGCACCCCATGGGCGCAGGTCACGAATCCGCGGCCCAGGGGCAAGGCTGAAGCCGCCAACGCCTCGATGCCCAGATACTCCATGGCCAGACAAGACCCCACCACATCCACGATGGCATCCATGGCGCCCACTTCGTGAAAATGAACATGATCCACTGGACAGCCATGAACTTTGGCCTCGGCTGATGCGATCCGCTCGAAAATGGCCAGGCTGCGACTTTTCACCCGGGCGGCCAGCGGGCTGTTTTCAAGCATGCTACGGATATGGCCATAGTGGCGATGGTGGTGGTCTTCTTCAGTTTGCACGGTCACCTGCACCGCCGTCATCCCATGACGGGTAACGGTATGGGCCTGCATATCGAAACCATCCAGGGGCAGTGCCTGGAGCGACCCCTTGAGCCAATCCACCGGGACGCCTAAATGCACCAGGGCGCCCAGGGTCATGTCGCCGCTGATACCGGAAAAGCAATCAAAGTATGCGAAACTCATTTTTATCCTGTTATGAGAATACTATATGCGTTCGACGATAAACCATGGGTTGAGCAGCGACGCCTTGTTATAGCGCAGCTCGCTCCCGGTCTCATGGTTCACGACCCGGGCCCCGGCGCATTGGGCCACCACCTGGCCCGCGGCCGTATCCCACTCCATGGTCGGCCCCAGGCGCGGATAAATATCGGCCTTGCCTTCGGCCACCAGGCAGAATTTCAGCGAGCTGCCCGCCGAAACAAAGTCCAGTTCACCCTTTGTGGCACGCAACTGCTCGATATAATACTCAAGGTCGGCCGTGGCATGGGAGCGGCTGCCGACCACAGTGTAAATGCGTGGGGGCAGATCCGTCAGTGGCAGGCGCACGGCCATTGCCGGCAGCGCATCAAACGTGACAAGCAACTTCCCGGCTTGCTCCAGTTTGAAAGCGCCGACCCCATCGGCGGCAAAATATAAGCTGTCGCGCACGGGAACATAGACCACCCCCATGACCGGACGGTGCTCTTCGATCAAGGCGATGTTGACCGTGAATTCGCCGTTGCGCCGGACAAACTCCTTGGTGCCGTCCAGCGGGTCCACCAGCCAGAAACGCGGCCACAGCTTTCTCTCCTCGAAGGGAATATCGCGCCCCTCTTCGCTCAGTAGCGGCAAGCCGAGCGGCTTTAGGGCCTTGGCGATGGTTTCGTGGGCGCGCTGGTCCGCCAGGGTCAGCGGCGAGTCGTCGCTTTTCTTCTCTACACCGAAATCGGTTTCGTAGACGGCCAATATCTCCCGGCCGGCATCGATGACCGCGCGGATGGCAGCCAACAATAACGTATCGCTCATATGTATCCCCGCTGCCCCAAAAAGAGCAGTATCTCCTGGGCCGACTCGTCCGGCGTCATGGTCGAGGTGTCGATGCGCACTTCCGGCGCGCCGGGCACCTCGTAAGGGTCATCTACGCCGGTGAAGCCTTTGATCAAACCGGCCTTGGCCTTGGCATACATGCCTTTGCGATCCCGTTGCTCGCACACCTCCAACGGCGTGGCCACATGCACCTCGATGAAACCGCCGTAGGTTTCGATCTCCTTGCGCAGCTCCCGCCGCGTCTGGGCGTAGGGTGCAATGGGGGCGCAGATGGCAATGCCCCGGTTCTTGGTGATCTCGCTGGCCACGAACCCGATGCGGCGCACGTTGACATCGCGGTGCTCCTTGGAAAAGCTCAATTCGCTGGAAAGATTGCGGCGCACGATATCGCCATCCAGCAGGGTCACCGGGCGATCACCGATTTCGAGCATGTGGGAATAGAGCACCTTGGCGATCGTGGACTTACCGGCGCCCGACAGCCCGGTGAGGAAAAGGGTGAACCCCTGCTGCCGGGGGCTGGGGTAAGCCCTGCCGAGCTGGGCCGCCACTTCGGGAAAGGTGGCCCACTGGGGAATGTTCCGTCCGGAACGGATGCGCATGCGGATATCGTCGCCCGACATGGAGAGGATTTGAACGTTGGGCGCCACCTTATCCCGGGTGAGGAATTGGTCTTCGAACGGCAGATAGACCATCTCATCGAAGGCAACGATCTCGATGCCGATCTTTTCGGCATAGTCCGCCGCGATCCGGCGAGTCTCGGCGCTGTCATAATAAGGGCGGCCGTTGCTGTCGCATCCCGGATTGGCGTGATTGTGGCCGACGATGAAGTGGGTGCACCCATAGTTGCGCGCGATGATGGCGTGCAGCAACGCGCCGCGTGCGCCGGCCATGCGCGCCGAGAGCGGCAGCAGACTCAAATGGGCCGAAGAGGGCGGATAGTACCGCATGACCTCCTGATAACAGCGCACCCGGGTGTAGTAGTCGAAATCGTCGGGCATGGTCAGTCCGACGATCGGCAAAAGCAGCAAGCCGGCTTTGGCCGCCTGCATGGCGGCCAGCGTCATCTCGAATTGCGGCCGATGGATCGGGTGGCGCGTCTGGAATCCCACCACCCGCTTCCAGCCCAGCTTATTATAAAGGTGGCGCACCTCGCCGGGCGACTGCCGCAAGGCCTTGAAGTCGAAGTGCAGCGGCAGGCTCAACACCTCCAGCCGCCCGCCGATGTAATAATGATTGGCGTCGGCGTACAGGTCGTTGACCCCCGGGTGTTGGCGATCCTGGGTGCCGAAGACCAGTGCGGCCTCTTTTTCCTTGTCGATGGCCCAGATGGATTCCAGGTGCATCACTGCCAGCAAAAAGCCTTCGGGATCGCGGATGGCCAGAGACTGGCCGCTTTCCAGAAGTTCGCCCTGTTTTTGCGAAATACCCAGGCAGATCGGCACCGGCCAGCAAGTGCCATCCTGCAACTGCATGCGGTCCAGCACCGATTCGTAGTCCGAGCGGCCCATGAATCCCGTGAGCGGCGAGAGGGCGCCGGTGGCCAGCAGTTCGATATCGCACAACTGATGGTCCGTGAGCGTGATGCTCGGCAGATGCAGCGACAACTCTTTGAGCGTGGCGGCCCGCGCCGGATCGACGATCAAGCTCACCAAACGCTCCGCGCCGCTTTCAACGGATGGGTCCATTAATGAGTCCATTGCTTGCTCCATCGCTTACGGCACTCCTGCCGTATTGGGTGTGATTCAAAATAATCCTCAGCAACAGGCGTGCCGCGCGCACCATATCGCCCAAGCGCACGCTCTCCTTCACCGTATGGACATTTTCCATACCTGTGCCCAGCACGCCGGTGACGATACCATGCTCTGCAAAGACATTGGCATCCGAACCGCCGCCCGAAGCGGCGATGTTCATGCCCTGCCCCAGCGCCTTGGCGCTTTGCGCGGCCAGTTGCACCACGTAATGCGCTTCGGGAATATGCAGGCGCTTGAAATCGTGTTCCACCGCCGTCTCCACCCAGGAACCCTCATCGGACGGAGATTGCCTCCTCCCATCGACGACCTTCTCAAAAGCGGCCAAGATCCCTTCCGTGACCCGCTGCAGCTTGGCCTCATCGTGGCTGCGGGCTTCGCCGTGAACCACTACCTGATCGGGCACGATATTGGTGGCCACGCCGCCTTCGATGAGCCCGATATTGCATGTGGTCTCGTGGTCGATGCGCCCCAGTTGGAGTTGCGCGATGGCCTTGGCGGCCAGAGAGATGGCATTGATGCCTTTTTCCGGCGCGGCCCCCGCATGCGCCGCCTTGCCGTGAATGCGGAAAGAAAAGCGATTGGCCGAAGGCGCGCGGGTGATGATCGCTTCCGGATTGCGCGTTTCCAAGACATATCCCACGCGCGCCGTCAGACGCTCGTAAGCCAGGTGCTTGGCGCCCAACAACCCGATCTCTTCGCAGATGGTGAAGACCACTTCCAGCGGTCCGCACGGCAGATCGTTTTCACGGATGCAGTGCAGCACTTCCAGGATGATGGCCAGAGCACTTTTGTCGTCCGCGCCCAGGATGGTATCGCCGGCGCTGGAGAAGACCCCATCCTCGAAGCGCACGCGAACCCCTCGGCCGGGCTCCACCGTATCCATGTGCGCCGAGAGCAGCAACGGCTCGACAGGCGCATTGCCCGGCCGGAGCGCGATGAGATTGCCGCTGTCGCCGCCGACCTTAGCGCCGGCATTATCCACGATGGTTGTGAGACCCAGCTCGTCCAGCCGCCGCTGCAACTCCTTGCACAGACGGCCCTCTTCCTTCGAAATACTGTCGATCCCGACCAGCTCCGTGAATGTTTCGACCAAGCGCTCCGCTCGGATATCTGGTTGACAATTTTCCGCGCTTGAATACAATGGCCCTCGCATTCCTGCGGAAGTGGACAGCTCACTGGTGGGGCTCCCGGACTTCAAATCCGGTGTAGGGCGCTAGAACCGTCCTGGGTGGGTTCGATTCCCATGCACTTCCGCCATTTTTTCTTCTGCTTTGCCTGCCTAATTCCACCTGTAAGGTGAAGAGGGCTCCAGGATCATCGAAACCATCGCCCTATTCTCGATGTACTCGCTTGCCGGCTCATCCGAAAAAAGCGTTCGATAGGTGTACTCCAGACGAAAACGCATCCATGAGAGGGCCTGGTAAGCAAGCCCTGGTCCTGCCGATACGAGATGTTCATCCAGGACAGGATCTTCATCGAGGTAACGAACGTAATGATAGCGGGCGGTCACATCGCCGATGAATCTACTGGTGAATCCATATTCGGCCAGCGCGCCGGCATCGCCATAGACATTGAAACCGCGATTTTCGGTGGAAAATGTATCTTGTGTATAACCGCTGCTGGCATCCAGGGTTATGGCCCCTCTGCGGTACGGAATGACGGTGCGTATATCGCTGATAATGGTTGGCCCCTCGTCATCTTCACTAAATTCCCGATCACGGAACGCATACCCGACGGCTACCGAAATATTGGTATTCTCACCGGCCGCATAGTTGAAGCCCACGCCTGGGTTATAGACGGTGTAATCCTCGACCTCGTCGATATCTTCCGCAAAGGGATCTTTATCATACTGGGTTGTCATATGGGCATATTGCACGAACATGTCAAAATGACGCGTGAACCTTTTGCGCAACCTGAAATCGCCGAACCAACTCTGGAAATTGTCGGAGCGGTCGAAGATGGAGCGGGTGTAATCCACGTGGGCCTGAAACCCATATTGGTTTTCCACGAACCACCACATCAAATCGCCATAGGGGCTTTCGCTCTGGCTGTCTTCGATCGACTCCAGTTCGTTGTCCAGCCAGGTGTAGTCATAACCAAGCTCCACGGAGTCTTCCCTGCCGAACTGGTGCGCGATAAAACCATGTATGCTGTTGTTGAGGTACCTGTTGCGACCGCGCCGCTCGGTGGTGGTTTCGAGTTCATCCTCTGGATCATCCGAAATGACGAAGGAGTCGATCAACCCCAACCGCGTATTCCGGGCGAACTGCCAATTCGCATCCATTGAGGCATAATGGCGCCAGGAATTGAGTTCGGAGTCATTTTTATAAGATGCATATTCCGGATCATACGCCAGGGTCAATCCCGCGGTGGCGCCCCTGAATCCCAACGTGGCCCCAACTCCGGTTGTAGTGATGAAATCCTCTTGCTCATTGTCCGCCGTCAGGTCCACATTGTCCGTGTACTCTTCGCTGACCATGGCCCTCGGGCTGAACGTGACTTCCATGGCCATGGCCTGGGAGAGGCACATCGCCAGCATTGCGCAAACCATAAGCGTCTTTTTCATAAAATAGCTCCTCAAGAAAACGGGTTACAACATACGCCATGCAGAAAATAGGACAATAGTAGCATTGTAATTTGTCAGAAACGCGGCAGCGCGATGGCCTGCCAGGCGATGGACGAGATGATCCGTGTATTCCATGAGCCGGCAATTATGTCAACCGCTCCCCCTCCCGAGGCTTGCCAACGAGCTGTCAGGCATTATTGTGGCTCGATTTACAAAGGCCGTCCGCGCCATACCGCCAATCGTCGTCCCAAGCTTGTTTTTTAGGTTTGTTTTGTTATAACCAACATCACCTTTAATTTCATCCACATAAAAAGGGAGCCCCCATGAATTCGAAAGATTTTCGCAAAAATCTGACGGTCAACGGCCAAAACTACCTTTACTATGACATTCAGGAATTGGACGCCCGCAAGATCGCCCCCATGGGCCGCTTGCCTTTTTCCATCCGCATCCTGGTGGAAAACCTGCTGCGCAAGCTCGATGGCCACGTCGTACACGAAGCAGACCTCAAGGCCATCGCCGGTTGGCAAAAATCCTACGCGGCCCCCGTGGAAATCCCTCACCACCCGGCCCGCGTCCTGATGCAGGATTTCACGGGTGTCCCGGCCGTGGTGGATCTGGCCGCCATGCGCGATGCCGTCAAGGCGCTGGGCGGCGACCCGGCCAAGATCAATCCCCTGGTACCCGTGGAGCTGGTGGTGGACCACTCGGTCCAGATCGACTATTTCGGCACCACCCGGGCCTTGGAGCAGAACGTGGCCAAGGAGTACGAGCGCAACGGCGAGCGCTACAAACTGCTTAAATGGGCTCAGAAGAGTTTCGACAATTTCAAGGTGGTACCGC
>JAKAFO010000179.1 GCA_021819735.1 Deltaproteobacteria bacterium | reverse complement strand
CCGATCAACCGTAAAGTTGAGGCAGGGTTCGTTACGAATCGCCCGTGCTCTTCACCGAAGTCTGGATTTTAAGGTTGTACTTCTCGATCTTGGAGTGCAGGGTCGGTCGGGAAAGACCCAGGATCTTGGCCGCCCGGGAGCGGTTGCCGTCGGTGACATTGAGGGCTTCGGTGATCAGCAGGCTGGCGAAATGATCCATGCAGGCTTCGAAGACGTTGCCGTCGCCTTGGCCTAAAATCTGCTCCCGCACCCATTGGCGGATGACCTCTTCGGTGGACGCATTGCCCTTGGGGCACTGGCGGTTTTCCTGGCCGGTGACCTGGGCGATATCGGCCGTGCTGATGGGGGCGCCGCGGTTGAAGATCAGCGCCTTTTGCAAGGTGTTGGCCAATTCGCGCACGTTGCCGGGCCATTCGCGTTGCTGCAGGTCATGCAATACGCCTTTGGCCAGGCCCGGGTTGTCCATGCCCAGGTCGGCGGCAAAACGGGAAAGGAAATAGTCGCTGAGCAGCGGAATATCTTCGGTGCGCTCGCTCAGGGGCGGCAGCCAGATGGTGATCACCTTCAGGCGGTAGTACAGATCCTCGCGGAATTGCCCCTGGGTGATGAGCGTTTCCAGATCGCGGTTGGTGGCCGCGATGATGCGTACGTCTACGGGGATCGTTTCCCGGCCGCCCAGGCGTTCGATGCTTTTCTCCTGCAGCAGGCGCAGCATTTTGGCTTGCAGGTTCATGGGCATGTCGCCGATCTCGTCCAGGAAAATAGTGCCGCCCGAGGCCTGTTCGATTTTGCCGACCCGGCGGTGATTGGCGCCGGTGAAGGCCCCCTTTTCGTAGCCGAACAGTTCGCTCTCCAGCAGGGTGTCGGGGATGGCCACGCAGTTGATCACCAGAAACGGCCGGGTGGCCCGCAGGCTGTGCTGGAAGATGGCCCGGGCGGCCAACTCCTTGCCGGTACCCGAATCGCCCCGGATCAGCACGGTGGCATCGGTGGCCGCCACGCGTCCGATGGCCTTGTAGACTTTCTGCATGGCCGGGCCGCGGCCGATGATGGCATCCTGGGCCGCTTCGCCGGGGGTGCCGTTCACGGCCACGGTGGAGCGCATGAAACGGCCGGCTTCCAGCGCCTGTTTGATGGTGGAGAGCATGTCCGGGACGTCGAAGGGTTTGAGCACGTAATCGAAGGCCCCCATTTTGGTGGCTTCGATGGCCGTTTCGGTGGTGCCATAGGCGGTCATGATGATGGCCGGTACCCTTTGGTCGATGGCGTGGATGGTTTTGAAGGTTTCCAGGCCGCTCATGCCCGGCAGGCGCACATCCAGGATCACCAGGTCGGGCATCTTTTCGCGCACGATGCGCAGGCCGGCTTCGCCCGAGGCCGCGGTTTGGACCACATAGCCCTCTTCGGTGAGCAGCTTGTTGAAGCTTTTGCGCAAGGGATCGTCATCGTCGATTATCAGAATGGTGGTCACGGATGGCTCCTTGAAGTTTTTTCAGGCGTCGGCCTTTTTCTTCTTTATCACCGGCAGCGTAATGACGAAAGAGGCACCCATGCCTTCCTTGGGTTCCAACCGGATGCGTCCGCCGTGTTCGTTGATGATGCGTTCCACGATGCTCAGACCCAAGCCGGTGCCCTCCTCTTTGGTGGTGAAAAACGGCTGAAACACTTTATCGGCCAGATGCTCCGGAATGCCCGGCCCGTTGTCCGAAATCTGGATGACAGCCGTTTCGCCGCCGGCTTCGGGCGCCATGGTTTCCCGGATGGCGATGCGGCCGCCATTGCCCATGGCTTCGCATGCGTTGATGATCAGATTCACCAGGACCTCCTTGAGTTGTTCGGGGTCCACGGTCACATCGGGCAGGGGCTGGGCGCGGTCCACGGTAACGGTCACGTCATACGACTTAAGACGATGCCGGAGCAGTTGCAGGGCCATGTCCACCACCATGGAGGGACTAAGGGGCTGCATTTTCAGCTTGGGCGGCCGGGAAAATTCCAGGAAGTTTTGCACGATGGTGTCGATGTGACGGATCTCTTCGGAGATCACCTGGAAGTCTTCCTTCTGCTCGCTGTCCAGTTTCAGCGACCGGCTCAGCGAAAAGAGCCGCATCTGCACGGAGGTAAACGGATTGCGGATGCTGTGCGCCATGCCGGCCGCCAACTTGCCCACCATGGCCAGCTTTTCGGCCTGCAGCAAGCTTTCGCGGCTGCGCTCCAGGGCGAGATGGGTCTGATCCACGTCTTCCAGCAAGTCATGCACCTGTTCGCTCAAGGCATTCACCACGTTGTCGGTGTGCGTCGGAAGAAAGTTGCGGCTGGTGGCTTCGAATAACCGGTTGACCGGCTGGAGGATTTGGCTCACCAAGATGACCAGGAGCGCCACGGCCAGCAGCATGCCGCCGATCATGGCGGCCACGGCCGTCATGCGCAACCCGGCGGCTTCCGTGATGCTTTGGCTCTTGGCCGTCATGATTTGCTCGGTGTGCATCTGTTTATACTCTTCACACAGATCCATCAGGATAAAGAAGTGCTTGCGGACCTCTTTGTGTAAATCGGCCCCCTTGGTGCGCTCGCCGGCTTCGTAATAGGCGATCACCCGATCCTTGCCCTCGGTGTAGCGGGCGTATTCGCTCTTGATCTCCTCCAATATCTGGCGTTGTTTGCCATTACCCGTGATTTGATCGGCATCCTGCAGTCGTGAAGTAAAAAGCTCGCGGTATTTGGCCATCTGCCGCAACCATTCGATATCGCCGTCCTGGAAGTAATAAGAGAGGTATCCCTTTTGATGGACCAGGGCCGTCTCCAGGGAATTGGCGGTTTCATAAGCCGATAGATTCTTTTCGATGATGGTGGTCAACACCCCCTCGATGCGATGGGTGTACCAGATCATCAACAGCCCACCCATGACGGTGATGCCCACCAGGGCCGTGATGACCATGTAAATGCGGCTTCGCAGGGGAAGGGTCACTTTCATGCCTGGGGTTCCTCTTTTATGCCGGGGAGTGATTTGAACATGATGCGGTCGATCATAAAGTACCGTTGGCCGCGGCGGGCGGAGCGGCGGTGGTAGTCGCCTCGGCGGCCAGCATGGTATCGATGTCGTTTAAAATCTTCTGACGGTAATGGGCCAGCACGTTCGGATTGGCCATGATCATGTCCAACTGGCGCGTGTGTATGGTCAAAAACCCCAGAATCTTCAGGTACTGGATCATGGTGCTCATGATATACTGCTCGATACGGGCGTTGAGATGGTCTTCCTTGATGGTGATGCGGAAACCGTAGGGTTCCAGAAGATCTCTTATAAACTGGACCCGCTTGAGGCGCCGGGAGAAATCGGCGCCGCCGCCCTTGAAGGTAAAGTTGATGTAGTTTTCGCCGGTGCGTTCGCCCACCAGGGCCTCCACGATGGAGAAGTGAAAGCCCAGCCTGGATTGCAGGCTGCAATAGTTTTTGGAGATCATGAAGTAATTGCGGTTGGTCATGGTGGTGCGCACCGTGGGCAGCAGGGCCTGATTGGCAGTGGCCTGGAACATGACCGACATGAAGCCTTTGCCGTCCACGGGTGGCGGCCCCCCCCACGGTTGGGCGCTGATGCCGGCCCATAAGGCCCGCATGGGGATCGAGACGATGTTCTCCAGTTCGACGAATTGCCCCTCCACTTCGGTATTGAAGCCGTCGTCCAGGTTCAGAATCCACCACTGCATGGGCACCTGGGCGCGCAGTTGCTTGCTGGAACGCTCCGGGAAATGGTGGGCCTTGCCGAAGCGGAACATTTCGTGAACGGCTTTTTCATGGCAGAAGCGGGTGATGTCGTGCATGGTGCGGCAACGCTCGGGTCTGAAATCGGGGCCATCGGGGTTGAGCAGGTGCAGGGGAATGATCATCTTGGCGGCGCCGTCGAGCATCTGCCACACGCGGCTGCCGGCCATGAGGTTGCGCGGCGCATCGCGGTAGGCCAGCAGCTCGTCGATGCGACCGGAGTATATCTTGCACCCATTGGCATCAACGGTGACCGCTTGGCGCGACGCCAGGCGGGTGGTGGCCTCGGGCACTCCGAAAATGGCTGGAATCTGAAACTCCCGGGCCACGTTGGCCAGGTGGCCGGCCAGGCTGCCCTGTTCGGTGATCAGGGCCGCGGCGCGGTTCAGCAACATGGCCCAGCGCGGCAGGGCCTGGACCGTCACCAGGATGGCCCCCTTGGGGAACTGAAGGGCATCGGCCTCCTTGGTCACGATGAAGACCTTGCCGGCGGCCACGCCGCTGCTGGCGGTCTGGCCGCCTTGCAGGCAGAGCGGCCAGCGCTCGTCGGCCGGCGGCATTTCCGCGGCCCGCGAGACGGTCTGCTGCAGCGGCCGGCACTGCAGCAGGATCAATTGATCGTCCGTATCCAGTGCCCATTCCACGTCCTGGGGCTGGCCATAATAGCTTTCGATGCGCATGCCCATCTCGGCCAGGGCCAAGACCTGGGCGTCCGTCAAACAAGGGCTGTCGGCCTGGTCACCGGTGGTCGTCAGGCGGCAGACGCCTTCTTCCGGATAGCACACATAGCGCTGGGGCTTGTGGGGGATGCGCCGCTCCGCGATGACCGGTGGCGAACTGCGCTGGACGATGAACTGGTCGGTGGCGGCCGTGCCATCCACCACGGTTTTGGGCAGCCCCCAGGTGGCATGGATGATCAAGGCTTCATTGCGGATGTCCACGGGATTGCGCGTGTAGAGCACCCCGCCGGCCTTGGCGTCCACCATTTGCAGGCAGCCCACGCACATGGGAACCTCTTCGTCCCGGATGCCGCGGTGGAGCCGATAGGTCATGGCCGGCAGGCCGTATTTGCTGGCCACCACCTCTTTAAATGCGTCCGCCAGGGCATCCCGGCCCACATTGAGAACCGAGCGGTATTGCCCGGCAAAGGAGGCGCCCGAAAGGTCCTCGCCGATGGCACTGCTGCGCACGGCCAGGGGAACATGTTTACCGGCGACCGCTTCCATCTTCTCCTGGGCATCGGCCAGCGCCTGGCGCAACTCATCCGGCAAGGGGGATTGAATGATCAGTTGCTGGATGGCCGTGCTCAGCGCATAGAGGTGATCCGGACGTTCGATTTCCGTGGCTTGCGTCCGCCGGTTGATCTCCGCCTGCAAGTCGCCGCTCTTCATGAAGCATTCGAAGCCGGTGGAGGTGACCACGAAGCCGTGGGGTATTTTCAGATTCAACTGACGGGCCATTTCCGCCAGGTTGGCCATCTTGGGGCCGGTCAGGTCGGCGCTGGCGCGATCCACGGACCCCAGCGGCATCACCAGGGGGCCTTGGGACTCGGCTGCCGGCGGATAGACAAAAGGGTTGATCTGGGTTTGGATCGCTTTGAAGCGGGCCTGCAGGGCGCCGTATTTGTCAGGCGCAAGGGCGTTGATATGCTGGACGATCTGGAAAACATCGGTGGATACCCGCGTGCAACTGGAGCGGACGAACTGCATACCGAAGGGGGTGCTTCCCCGCAGGGCCTGTTCGATTTCGCCCATCACCTCCAGGGCTCGATTGTTGGCGTTGAGCAGCAGTTTGAAGTGGTGATAGCGATCCTTGAACGCGATGCGCAATGCTTCGGCTTCGGCGGCGGTGGGTTGCTGTCCGCTGGTTTGAAATTTGCTGAAGAAGGCGCGCAGGCGTTTGATCATGATTACTTCGCAAACCTCGATTCCGACCCGGCGTGAGACGCACATCCGTTAAACTATAAAAAACACAGGCCAAAGGCAAGGTCAAACCCGTCGCCTTTGGCCTGGCTTTCGATTGCTTACAGAGAAGGGCGACGGTGGATCAGTGCTCCAACCGCAAGCCCCAGCCTTCGAACAAGTACATGATGCCGAATCCGTACCACAGGGTATAGATCACATAGAACACCAGGGAGAAGACGACCACGCCCAGTCGGTCCTTGATGTTCTGCGCCTGAATACCGAAGTAGTTGTAGGCCGGCTCCACGGCCTTGGTGATGGCCGTATGCACCGCATTGGCTTCCTTGAACTGCTCTTGTTTGTTCAAGGCCTCTTCCATTAAGGTGCAGGCCTGCCACCAGTTGTACATCACCCGGCGCGCCTCGAAGCCATATTTGGCTTGAATGGCATCGCCGTTGTTCTCGTACATCAACTTGGCATCGGCCAGGCAATTGGCCAGAAGCTTGCCCAGGTCACCGGATACCTTCAGGGTGTCGCCGCTGACGTTGATCAAGGCGCCACCGGCGTTGAGCTGTTTGGCCGTCTGATCCGCCTGTTCGGCGGATTTCAAACCCAACGTCACCTCGATCTGCCGGCCGTTGAACTTCTCGGCGGCGGCGGTGGCCTTGTGAATGTAGTTGGCCGAACCCTTGGAGATGGAGTTGTACAGGCTGTCTAGGTACTCCAAACCATTGTGGCCGCCGAACAACGGCATGAACATGGCTACCAGCACCACGGTGAAGGCGACCATGAGCGCCACCCCGGTGGCGAAGGTTTTCTTATGTGCGATCATGGATGACCCTCCTCTCCCTTAAGCACGGCGATGTTCTTGAAAAACGTGCCGATGACCCACACGGCGAACGTGCCGATGACGATAAAAAAGGCATAGATACCGATTTGGTTGAGGATCTCTCCCATGGCCGGCGACAGGGGGATCAGATCCATGGCGGCCAGCTTGGAGGGCAGGGCGAAGAAGCGGTTGACGAAGCCGGCCAGCACCGCCAGGGCGTAGAAGCCGCGGATGGTGATGCCCGGCACCACCTTGGTGACCATGGCGCCGACCTGGATGCCGATCAGGCTGCCCAGCAGCATGCCCATGGCCAGGGTGTAGAAGATAAAGCCGTAGATAGCGTACTGGGTGATGGCGGCATAACCGGCGGTGAAGATGATCTGGAAGATATCGGTACCCACCGTGGTCATGGAGGATACGCCCAGCATATAGACGAAGATCGGAAAGGTGAGAAACCCGCCGCCCACGCCCATGATACCCGCCGCCGCGCCCACCAGGGCACCGGACAACACCAGGAACACCCAGGAGATGCCGCGGCCGCCGGGCGTAAAGTCGTGGTCGAATTTGACCATGGGCGGGATGTTGACCGCCTGCAGCTTGCGGGGCAGTCCGCCCAGGTCGGCGCCTTCGGTCTTGCCGCCATGGGCGCCGCCGCCGTGGGCGCCGGTATCGCCGGCCATGGCCTTGCGCGATTTGAGATAATCGAGCAGGGCATAGGCGCCCAAGAATCCCAGCATCAGGACGTAGATGGTGGTGATGAAAGCATCGCTGAGAATCGGATTTTTTTCGTACAGCACCCGGTTGACTACGCCTCCGGCCGTTGCGCCGAGCACGGAGCCGATCAGAAATACTACCGCCAGCGGCACCGACACATTGCCCAGCTTGCGGTGGATCACGCTGCCCATGATCGCCTTGGCGAAAATATGGAATAGGTCGGTGCCCACCGCCAGAATACCTTTGATGCCCGCGCTCATCAGGGCCGGGGCGATGATGAAGCCGCCGCCCGCGCCGATGGCCCCGGTGATCAGGCCGGCGCAGACCCCGATGAGGATCGAGGCGATGAAGATAAAGTTGGAATAAAAGGCCGGGCTGTACGCTTTTTTACCGCCCAAGGTATCGGGCAGGGCCTGGGCGATCTCTTCGGCAAAAACGATTCCGCCTAAAATGATCGGCAGCAGCATGAGCCCCAATACGATCAACCGCTTGCGATCACCCAGGATGGTCTTGGCATTTTCGACCTCCCATTGGGCGTGCATGCGGGCGCCTTGCAGCATGAATTCTCCCCATTGTCTGAAGAAACCCATTGCAGTTGTACTCCTTATTTTAAATCGATCTTCCAGTCCGTGTGTTGCGCGGCAACTCCGCGTCAACGCCATAAACGCTCTCTTTCGTGATATCCAAGTTGTTCCGTTGGCGGTCACCTCCTCAGTTTTTCCATGCTTTCGATTTTTTTTATTTGTAATTGACGCTTTTGAAAGGCGTCTTGAATTTTGTAGATCAGTTCGTCGATGTCGATGGGTTTCATCAAGTAGTCGAAGGCCCCCAGTTCCATGCCCTGGATAGCCGCCTCCATGCTGGCGTGGCCCGTGAGCATGATGACTTCGATCAGCGGATAGCGCTGTTTGATCTCCCGCAAGGCCTGAATGCCGTCCATGCCCGGCATGCGCATGTCCATGACCACCACGTCCATGGCCTGGCCCGCCAACGTTGCCAGCGCCTCTTCCCCGCTGGAAACACCCATGACATCGATACCGCGTTTTTTCATGCGCTTGATGGCGGTTGCCAGGTATTCGGTTTCATCGTCCACGAACAAAGCTTTTAACGATTCCATAATGGGTCTCCTTTGGGTGAATCGGAGCCGCGATTTTTATAGAAGCGAACCGGGAGGGTTCTATCGGGCAGGGGGGTGAAGTCAAAGGAAGCGGAAAGCCTCATGGGGATGAGGTTGGCAGAGCTTACCTGAGGGATGGTCGGGGCATCTTCCGATTGCGGCGGGCTGGTGCCGCTGAAGGGTGCCGCCCGCTGGCCTGCCGCATTGGTAACGGAGTGTCTCATGGCCTTAGTCGTCCGTTCCGCGCTCCATGGATGAGCACTTCCATTTTCCGACCGGGAGAGCCTTATCGCAGAGGCTTTTTCTCAAGATCGGAAACCATCAAGACCGAATCGACTATCATGTTTCAGCGAGGCAAATCAAATGAATTTGTAGATTTGTCGAGTAGTTGGAAACATAACTGAGTAGTCAGTCAGTTTCAGGTATCGCCTCTTGAGCTTTTCCAGCTTTCTGGCGCAATGGGCTTGAGATTATCTTCGGGATAATATCAGGCGTTTAAGTTCAGCCCAGACCGCATCCCCTTCCAATTCAGCCGGCTCCTCTCCCTTGGCCGCCTGGTGGAAACGCCGCAGGGCAGCGCTGTCGAGGGTGGATATTGAGCCGCGGATCATTTTCAATTGGTTGTGCATCCGGTTGAATACAACGACGGGTCCCACCGCCATGGCACCGGCGCTGTCGCTATTTTGTGCGCCCCAGGCATGGCAATGGGCCGTTTCAAACGCTTTGGGCACCGGCGGCCAGCCGAGCAGTTCGGCCATCAGCGTCAATACTTCGATGATACCGTCGCTGTAGCTGTTTTTCAGGGCTTCGCCACCGTCGGTGGCCAGGGCTTCGATATCGGCGGCGGTGTAGGAGAGATCCAGGGAGGCGATGATCTCATCCTGGAGGTGTTGCAAGGTGACCTCTTTGGCGCTGACCACCACATCCTTGTCATTGAGGATCTTGATCGCGTTGCGGATGCTGATCATCTCTTTGAGCGTGGGGCTTTTGCGCAAGACCACATCGTCGATGCCGGTATGGTAGCGCTTGAGTTCGTTGTCCAGAACAATGATGAAAGGCGGACCGCCTTGACCTTCTTCCCGGTAGTAAAGTTCCAGGTCGCGTTCCTTGCGCGGCGCATAGCGGCTCATCTGGAACAAGGTGCGCAGAGCCTCGCGATCGATGCGCTGGGGCGGATCGGCCGGCTTCATGGATCGCCGAATCTGCTCGGCCAGGCGCTTGATTTGAACCTTTTGACGCAAATTCTCCCGGAAACCCATGGGCGCCCTCCTTTGAGGTATCGTTTGACCCCGATGAGCAATTTTTGTATATGATCCGCTCTATTTCGGCAAATCGTTTTTATTCAAAGGAAAAAGCCATGGATGATTTCGTGACGATTACCTACAAGGGTAAATCTTTCCAATTGCCGGTGATCACCGGCACGGAAAACGAGCGGGCCGTCGATATCTTGCGCTTGCGCAACGAGACCGGCTTCATCACCTACGACCCCGGATTCGCCAATACCGGCACCTGCAAGAGCAGCATCACCTATATGGATGGAGAAAAGGGCATTCTGCGCTACCGCGGCATTCCCGTCGAAGAGCTGGCCGAAAAATCGTCCTTCAAGGAGACCTCCTACCTGCTGATCAACGGGCGCCTGCCCACCGAAACCGAACTGCGCAAATTCTCCATCATGCTCAACGACAACTCCCTGGTCCACGAGGACATGAAGACCTTTTTCCAGAATTTCCCCAGGGCCTCGCACCCCATGGGAATCCTGTCGGCGATGGTCAATGCCCTGCGCAGTTTCTATCCGGAGTTGCAGACCGGCGAGGAGGAGATCAACCTGACCGTGACGCGTCTGCTGGCCAAGGTGCGCACCATGGCGGCCATGTCGTACAAAATATCCCGTGGCCATACGGTGGTCTACCCCCGGCCGGACCTGGCTTATTCGGAGAATTTTCTCAACATGATGTTCAACACGCCGGTCACGCCCTACGTGTTGGTCAAAGAGGTGGTGCGGGCCCTGGAGGTGTTCTGGATTTTGCACGCGGACCACGAGCAGAATTGCTCGACCACGGCCGTGCGCGTGGTGGGCAGCGGCCGGGTCAACCTCTACGCCGCCATCTCCGCCGGCATCTCGGCCCTGTGGGGGCCGCTGCATGGCGGCGCCAATCAGGCCGTGATCGAGATGCTCAACGAGATTTATCGCGGCGGCGGCGATTATCGCAAGGCCGTGGCCCGGGCCAAGGATAAAAACGACCCCTTCCGGCTGATGGGCTTCGGTCATC
>JAKAFO010000178.1 GCA_021819735.1 Deltaproteobacteria bacterium | reverse complement strand
TACGTGCCCGTCACCTCAGCCTGGGCGTTCAGCAAATAGGCCCGGTTGAAGTAGACAAAGTTGTTGTCGATCGGCTCGGCCGCCGGGCTGCCGATGATGAAATCGGTGGCCGCGGCGCGCACCCCTGCCAGAACCACGTCGGTGAGTTCGGCGTCATGAAACATGTAAAAGGGGGTGGCCGTTTCCGGCCAGATGATCAGATCGGCCCCCTGCCCGGCGGCTTGCATGGAGAGGGCGACATACTTCTCCGCCGTCTGGCGCTGAAAGGCGATGTCCCACTTCACGGCCTGATCGATATTGCCCTGGACTACCCCCACGCGCGTGCGCGGGGCCGCGGCGATCCCGGCATCCACGGCGCGCAGGCGATAGGCGCCGTAGACCGCCACCAGCAGCAACGCGGTTACCAGCACGGCGCCCGATCGAACCACCAGGCCGCGCCCCACCGGCCGGCCGGCCCAGGGCATCCGGCGCCAATGCAGCCACGCCAGGCACAAGACGGCATTGCAGAAGAAAATCAGGGCCGAAAGACCGCCCACGCCGAACAGGTCGACCACCTGGATCATGGGCAGGTAGGCATGCTGGCTGTATCCCAGCAGTTCCCAGGGAAAGCCGGTAAAGAGCCAGGTGCGCAGCCATTCCACCAGCACCCACAGAGCCGGGCCGGCCACCGCCAGTTGCCACGGCGCGCGGCACACCAGGCACAAGCCCATGGTACCGGCCGCCAGGAATGTGGCCAGGATGGCGGCCAGCAGCACCAGGGCGCCGACGGCCGGCAGCATGGGCACGTGGCCGTAGACGTTCATGGTATAGGCCGTCCAATAGATCAAGCCCAGGTAGTGGGCTATGCCGGCCGCAAAGCCGAGCATAAAGCCGGCACGGCCGTTGGCCCGGCGCAGCGCCAGCAGAAACGGCACCAGGGCGAACCAGGCCAGCCAGCCTTGATCGACCTTGGGAAAAGCCAGGCAGAGCAGCGCGCCGCTGAGCACGGCCAGCAGCAACTCCTGACGAAAATTTCGAATCTGATTCCACATGGCGCGCAGAACACCCCTCTGGTGGCGTTATTGGCGGAGTCCTATTGAATAGGTACGATTTCGGGCGGGCAGGCTATATCATAAAATGACGGGGGGATTAAGCTATTCATTCAAAGAGCGGCGCCAATTTGGCCAACACTTCATCCATAATCGACTTGGGCACGCTTTCTATTTTGCGGCCGTGGCGGGAGCCAATATCAAGAACGCGGGGTTGATCGCACCGGATAACCCCCGTGGTTTTGGTTCCCGCGCCAATGAGAGACACGGCAAAGCCGGCCGTACGGGCGAAAGACCCACCGGTGGTGATCGGTAACACAACCGGCGTGCGTGTCAACCGATTGAATGCGGTGGGCGACACGACCAGCACCGGCCGCGTCCCCTGCTGCTCATGCCCGGTGGTCGGATCGAGCGATACCATATAAATATCGCCGCGTTCCATTAAAGCAGTTCACTGCCGACCGGCTTCGCGTCGAGCCATTGCCGATCCTCCGCGGTCTCATCGGCCGTGGCATCGCATTGCGCCAAAAGCTCATCCAGACTGTAACGCGGCCGCGGGTTGGATTCGACCACCAAGCGTCCGCCATCGACCGCCAGGTTGACCTTGGCGCCCGCCTTAAGGTGGAGCAGATCGAGGATGGCCTGAGGAACGGTGAGCATCACCGAACCGCCGACCTTACGAAGATTCGTTGTGTACATAAACCCTCCCAAATTCATTGCATAAAAATATAACTGGAACCCCTCCGCTTTTCAAGCATCATCCGGGCAATTTCACTTGGGCCGGCCGATAGGGCGACCGCCGGTCGCCCCTACGGGAGGTGCAAGAACCGATTTGCTCCGGAAAAATATTACAACCCTATCGCCTATCGCCGCCAATTCGAGGCATGGCGCCCGGCCCCCTAACCCTTGCTTCATCGGGTTTCGGCATTAATCTGTCTGCATCGGTTCCGGCCGAAGTGAACAACCAGCGTTCAAGCGGCCTTTCCGGCAATGGCAAGGCCGCTTTCGATAAGGAGGTAGTGCCATGTCAGAGGAAAGACAACACGTCGCCGCTCAATTCTGTACTTATGTGGATGAAGAGTCCAATGCCCTTAATTTGGAGATCTCCATTCCCGGCGCCAAGAAAGAGGATATCCGGTTGCGCATCAACAGCGATGCCTTCCATCTGGTCGCGCCGCGAGACGATTTCGACTACGTGACCACATCCGGTTTCTGCTGCCCGGTCAAGGCCGATGCGGCCAATGCATCCTATGAAAACGGATTGCTCAAGGTCAGCGTGCCGTTCAAGGACCCCATGGAGGATGCGTACAACGTCACCATCGTATAAGCATAGCGTGCTTCAGCGCTCTGACGGGGGAGGGGGTAGGCACCTTCCCCGTTTTAATTTGGCGGTGCGCGCATCGGGCCTAACACACCGCTCACATTGGCCGGGTACCGTGGGCCGCGGATGAATCTCGAGCGGGTCGCATTCGCGGCCTGGTCGCTGACTTGTGCGGATCGGCCATCTCGGTTATAGTTTGTCCATGCGCAACCTCTTGGAGCGGCACCATCAACGACCAAGACCGCGGCAAGCCGACGCCACCCCCGCCTATTTCGTCCTTTCAATGCCCAACCCAAACCTTCAGCGACAGCGGCCAAAGGAGGGCTATGAGCCAGAGCAAAAATTACATCGTGGACACCAATGTGTTGCTGGACGACCCCGAAGCGCTGTTCAAGCTGCGCAACGGCAGTGAAAACCACATCTTCATTCCTTACCACGTGTTGCTCGAACTGGATAAATTCAAGAAAGATCCGCGGCTGGGCCACATCGTGGCCAAGGTGGTCGAGCACCTGAGCGAGCATCCCGACCAGTTCACCGTTTTACGCACCGACCAGGTTTCGCCCTCGTTTCACCAGCAGGTGGACAGCCACATCCTGCAAGAGATTCAGAACAGCCGGCTGGACACGCCCATCCTGGTGACCAACGACAAGGTGATGCAGCTCCAGGCCTCGCTGCGCGGCATCCGCAGCGAAAATTTCAAGGATTCGGCGCCGTTCAAGTCCGAAGCCGAGCACGTGACCGGCTTCGTGGCCTCGCCCAAGGAGGCGTTCGCCAACTGCTTCATGTGGAACGATACCGGCAAGCCGGTCTTTTTCGGCAACGGCGGCGAAAAGACCATCGACTACCAGCACAAGATCTGGAACGTCACCCCGCGCAACGTCTACCAGAACCTGGCCCTGGAGCTGATGACCGATCCCACCATCAACGTGGTCTCCATGCAGAGCGAGGCCGGCTACGGCAAAAGCTACCTGGCCCTGGCCAGCGCCCTCTATCTGCTCCTGGAAAAAAAGACGGTGGAGAAGATCTACGTGGTCAAGCCCATGGTCGAAATCGGCCAGAAGATGGGCTACCTGCCGGGCAGCGTGGACGAGAAGATGGAGCCCTACACGCGCTACGTCGTGGACCTGCTCCTCAAGCTGCACAAGACCCGGCCGGCCAACCGCATCTTCATCGATGCCGAGCAGCACCCGCCCCAGCTCAATCCCATGCGCTTCGAGCTGCTGCCCCTGACCTACATCCGGGGCATGAACATCGAAAACGCCGTGGTGATCATCGACGAGATCCAGAACATGACCCGCGGCGAGTGCCGCACGCTGCTGTCGCGCATGGGCGAAGGGGTCAAGTGCTTCTGCCTGGGCGACACGCACCAGGTGGACCATCCCTACCTCAACGCCGAAAACAACGGCCTCAACTGGCTGGTCAACAAATTCAAGGGCAACCGGATCTATGCCCACCTGGTGCTCAAGGGCGACCGCTCCCGGGGACCGATCACCGACCTGGTGATCAAGTCGGGGTTGTGATACAAGCCATGGGAAAGGATCGAGGAGGCGCTTTCCCATGATGCGTGTGGTGGCCATCAGCACGAGCAAAAAGAAGGGCACGCGCAAAACGGCGGTGAACGAAACCCTGTTGATCGCCGGCCACGGCCTTGCGCACGACGCCCATGCCGGCGATTGGCACCGCCAGGTGAGCTTTCTGGCCTCGGAAAGCATCGCGCGCGCCGCACAAGGCGGTCTTGCGGTAGGCTTCGGCGACTTCGCCGAAAACATCGCCACCCAAGGCATCGACTGGCTGGCCGTTCCGGTGGGAACCCGTCTGCGCATCGGTGACCAGGCCGTGGTCGAGATCACCCAGATCGGCAAAGAGTGCCACCACAAATGTGCCATTTACTATGCCGCCGGCGACTGCATCATGCCCAAGGAGGGCATCTTCGCCAGGGTGTTGACGGGCGGCAGCGTGCGGGTATACGACCCCATCGAGATCTTGGAACGCCCGGAACCGTGAATCCAATGGTTTTTGGCATCCGCTACGAACACGAAACATTAGATTGGAATCAACCATGACCTCCCGGAGCGACGATCTGGAAGAGAGGCTGCTGGCCTTTTCGGTACAGATCCTGAAAATTGTCGAACAACTGCCCAGCACCCGAACCGGCGACCACGTGGCTGGGCAGTTGCTGCGGTCGGTCACCGCCACGTATCCCGACCATGGCGACCTCGAGAGCGCGGATTCCCGGAAAGAGCTGATCCATACGCTGAGGGAACTCCGGCAAGCCCAGCGGTGCTTGAAGCTCATCCAAAGGGTACCGCTGGTTCACCGCGCCGAAGATCTGATCGCCATTTTGCAGGAAACCGGCGCGCTGATCGCGCTTTTCGCCGCCGAGCAGAAATAGGACCCCATCGGAAAACGACATGCCGCCCATCGTCTCCATCGTCAGCAAGAAGAACTCCGGCAAGACCACCTTGCTGGAGAAGTTGATTCCCGAACTGTGCCGCCGCGGATACCGCGTGGGCACGGTCAAGCACGACCACCACGGCTTCGACATCGACCGCGAGGGCAAGGACACCTGGCGCCACAAGCAGGCCGGGGCCGCCACCGTGGTGATCTCTTCTCCCAAAAAAATCGCGCTGATCAAAGATCTTGAAGCCGAGATGGATCTGGACGAGATCGTTTCGCATTTCTTCAGCGACATGGACCTGGTGATCACCGAAGGCTACAAGCGCGGCGGCAAGCCCCAGATCGAAGTCTTCCGCCGGGCCGCCCATGAGTCCCCCCTGCACACCAGGCAGAATTCCGGCACCCTGGTCGCCGTGGCCTCGGATGTGGATGTGGATTTAGGCGTACCGCGCCTGGACGTCAACGACGTGCGGTCCATCGCCGATTTCATCGAAGAACGATTCATTAAAACCACCGCAACCTGAACCGTCCATGGCAAGAGATCGTCGTACCAAGAAGCCGGCCGACAAGCGCCAGGAACCGCCCGCACCCGCGAGGCCCCCTTCACCGCTGGCCCGATCCGGCCCCGCCAGGACGATCGCCATGGCGGGGCTGTCTCTGTTTCTTTTCGGCATGCTTGCCGGGCTGTTCAATTATTTCCTGCCCTCCCGGCAGGTGGTGCGCTGGGGCCTGTGGGCTGCCCTTTGGGCAACGCTCTTGTTCGCCGGCTTCTGGTTTTGGTCGCTGCGAACCTACCGAATCGACCTCAGCTACTATGGCCCGAAAAAACCGAGCCGTTGGAAACTACTGCTGACGCCGCTTGTTTTCTTCCTATTTTTTTGGATGGATTTCGTCTATGGCCTTCCATGGATGGCCCACCGCTGTTGCCACCCCGCCCGTGCACAAGTGGACGTCACGCTGCAAGAGAAGAGTCATTCCCGGTTGGGTTGTCAACTGAAATTCCAGGAGTATGACTACCTGTGGTTCAAGCAGCTTGCGGGCATCCGATCGGACGCCTGGGAGGCGCTTCGGACCGGCGACCGTCTGACGCTGCATGGGACTCGATCCAAATTCGGTTTTATCGTGGAGGGTTTTTCCAAACGGGGCGGCCGCAAAGTCACCCCAGCTTTCTTCTGGGGGCGCGTGATCGTCCCGCTGCTCTTGTTCGTTCTGGTGCTCGCGATATTCGACTTTATCTGCAAAATACTGGATCGGCGCCACCGCTGAGCACAGCCCTATGGACTTCACCTTGTCCCGTCGAGAGCGCTCAACGACCGATAGACTTCCGGCGTATTGACGTTGAGAAACGAGCGCAGCTCGGGATCGACCGCCTTGAGCTGCGCTTCGCCGATGGTTTGGATGCGGATGTGGCGGAAGAAGCCCTTGATCTGAAACTCTTCCCGCTCGAGCTGGGCCGCGATGGGCGTAAGGCAAATCTTGGCATATACGGCGCACAGGGGCTCGTAGTACTCGCCGATGCGCGGCACCACGGCATCCACTTCCGGTGCGATTCCGGCCAGCAGCAATCGAACCAACGCGGGCTGGATGAACGGCGCATCGCAGGGGCAGACGAAAACCCAGGGGGCCTGGGCGTGGGTCAGGGCCGCATGCAGGCCGGTGAGCGAAGCGCGGGCCTGGAAGATATCTTCCACGATGCGGATGGCGCGGCCGGTGTAGAGTTCCGGCTGGCGCGTGACCAGCATGATCTCGGAGAAAAGCGGGGCCAGGGTCTCGATGAGCCGGTCCAGGATGGTCCGGCCGTCGATTTCCAGAAAGGCCTTGTTGCGGCCCTCCATGCGGGTGTTGCGACCGCCGGCCAGGATCGCGGCGCAGCAGTTCGGTGCGCTCCGGCGTTCCACGGCGTTCAGCCTCCGATGTCCGTCATTTTGGTACGCAGTTGGCAGTTGCCGCCGAAACTGAGGCGGTGTTCCCCTTGCTTCATGGCCAGGGCCTTGGCGAATATGGCGGCAATCTCTTCATCGCCCGCGCCTGCCCGTAATGCGCCCATCACATCCACTTGCTGGTCGGCCAACAGGCAGGGCCGCAGGTGACCGTCGGCGGTCAGGCGGATACGGTTGCAGCGGCTGCAGAAATGCTCGCTCATAGAGCTGATGAACCCCAGTTCGCCGGGTGCATCCTGGAAGCGAAAGCGCCGGGCCGGGCCATCACCGTTTTTCGAAGGCAGAGGGATCAAGGCCCCCAGCTTCTCGAGGCGCTGCTGGACCTCGGCCATGGGAACGAAGCGGCTCTTGGCGGAATGAGGGTCTACGGCGATGGGCATGTACTCGATGAAACGGACATGAAAAGGCTGACTGCGGGTCAGTTCGGCCAACGGCACGATCTGATCTTCATTGCTGCCGCGCATCACCACGCAATTGATCTTTATGGGATTAAAGCCCGCCGCCGCGGCCTGGACGATACCCTGCCACACGGTATCGAGGAGGTTCAATCCGGTGATGTTGTAAAAACCGGCGGCGTCCATGGTATCCAGGCTGATGTTGATCCGCCTCAGACCCGCTTCTTTTAGAGCCGCCGCCTTTTGAGCCAGCAGGGTGCCGTTGGTGGTCAGGGTCAGGTCTTGTAGGCCCTTTAACTCGCTCAGCCGGGCGATCAGATCGACGATGCCCTTGCGGCACAGCGGCTCGCCGCCGGTCAGGCGCACCTTGGTGATGCCCAGCCCGACGCCGATGCCCACCAGGCGCTCGATCTCTTCCAACGTCAGGATGGCGCCCTTGGGCAGCCAGCGGGTGTGGCTGGTCATGCAGTAGCGGCAGCGCAGGTTGCAGCGGTCGGTCACCGATACCCGCAGATAATTGACGGTGCGTTGAAACGCATCCACGAGCTGGTTGTGAGAATTCATCGTCCTGCTTTCTCAATTCAACAACTGGGCCCGCACCAACGTACCGGCCGTCAACCGCGCCTGGCCTTCGGGAATGGCCACCAGGGCCGCGGCGCCGGCCATGTCCGCCAAGCGGCTGGCTCCCCGCAACGGCACGAAATCGGGCGATTCGGATGGGCCCGCCAGGATGCCGAAGACAAACTGGGTCCATTCCAGATGACGGCCGGTCAAATCTTGGGTCAAGCGTACTTGGATCGTGGGCAATCCCGCGGATGGACTGGCCGCCAAACGCAGCAGGCCCGGCAGCGCGATCTGCAAGAAGGCCATGAGATTGGAGGGCGGTCCGCCGGGCAGGATGAAGACCGGCTTGCCCGCCAGCAGGCCGAATCCCACGGCCTTGCCCGGTCCCATGCGCACCCGGTGAAACACGCGCTGCCAGCCGAGCTGGGCGAGCTCCTGGGCCACCAGGTCGCGCTCGCTGCCCCAGGCCCCGCCGCTGGTGACGAGGGCGTCGGCCTCGGCCAGCATGGTCTGCAGGCCCCGGCGGATCGCCTCGCCCTGATCGGCGATGACGGCCGTGCGGGCGATCATGCCCAGGCGCCGGCACCAGGCGGTCAGCATGAACAGATTGCTCGCATAGAGCTTGCCTTCGGCGAGCGGCCGGCCGGGGGCCACGACTTCATCGCCGGTGGCGGCGATGGCCACCACGGGCCGGCGCACCACCGCCACCCGGTCGTACCCGGCGGCGGCCAAAAGCCCTATGCGGCCGGGTGTCAGGCGCTCTCCGGCCCGGACCACCAGGTTGCCCGCGGCCACATCGCTG
Organism: Deltaproteobacteria bacterium; assembly: GCA_021819735.1. Classification (GTDB taxonomy): domain Bacteria; phylum Desulfobacterota; class Desulfobacteria; order Desulfobacterales; family Desulfosarcinaceae; genus Desulfatitalea. Next base: position 2,143 of record JAKAFO010000178.1, on the reverse strand, counting down.
CCCCTGGCCATCACGTTGCGGCCGGGCTCGGCGATGTTGATGACACGCACCGTTGGTCCGTCCGGGATGGCGAACTCTTCGGCCACCACGGCGTCGGCCCCCGCTGGCAAGCGCGCGCCGGTGAGTACCCGCACGGTGGTGCCGGGGGCCACTTGGGGCGCGCGATCCGAGCCCGCGGCGGCGCTGCCGGCAAGCGTCAAACACACCGGATGCAAGCTCGAGGCGGCGGCCACTTCCAGCGAGCGCACTGCGTAGCCATCCTTGAGCGAAGCGTCAACGGAAGGGGAATCCGCGCGCGCGCGCAGATCTTCGGCCGCCACGCGGTCCACGGCCCGATCCAGGTCTATGCTTTCCGGGGGCAGCGGCCCGATGTGGCGCAGGGTGAGCGCCAGGGCTTCGTCCAGCCCTATGGCCGGCTGTTTCGACATGCTTTGTTTATGGCACGCCGAAGGGGCTATTTCAATGCTGTTTTGCGCTTACCGGAAGATCGAAAAACGAAAGCGGCCGGGGGTACCGGCCGCCTTCAGGATGAGAACCGAATCGAATTAGAAGATCGTGCCGAGCGACACGATGAAACAACCCCCGCCGCCTCCGCCACCGCCGCTGCCCGAAACGGCCGACGAACCGTCGCTGTTGGCGACGGTCACGCTGACGCTATCCGCGGCCCAGGCCCGATTGAGATCATCGGCCCGGAGCTGGAAGACCAGGGTGGTCTGGGCGTTCACGTTGGGCACGGTGAAGGTCGGCGCCTGAGAGGTGGCGTCCGAAAGGGTGACGGGTGTGCCGCTGGTCTGGGTCCAGCGATAGGTCAAACCCACGCCTTCCGGATCGACGGCGCTGCCGGAAAGCTGCACCGCGGTGGCCTCGGCCACGCTCTGGTCGTCACCGGCGCTCACCACGGGCGGGTCGTTGTCGGGCTGGATGCCGATGACGATTTCGTGGCTGGTGGCATCCCACTGGTAACCATAATCAGTCGAAATATCAGTCAAATTGGCATCCACATTATAGAAGAAGTCGGCGGAGCCTTCCCACCCGAAATTGATGTGGATGAGGTTCTCCGTGGCCGTGATCTGATATCCATCCACCACCACCTCATGGCCTGCACCCCCCATCGTCCAGATCGACAAGATCACCGGGCGAGGCGGGTCCGCATCGAGTTCGCTTTTGAAGAAAGCGAACCATTCCGAATTGGGATATGCCAGCCCGGTCGCCTCTTTATTGTCGCGTTCATAGTAAGTCGCGCCTTGAGCGCCGCCAAGATAGTTGAAGTAGTCAACCAAAACGGTATCGGCATAGGCCCCGCTGGCGGACGTTTCACAGCCGTAGTCCATTTCCGCAGCCGCCCCCACATGATACATGAGCAGCGAAACGGCATCCTTTTGAGCGGCGGTGCTGTTTTCGTCCAGCATATCGGGCATATTCTCCCAATCGTATTCTGCCCCAAAAGCAACGGAGATGGGTTGGAACAGGGTTTCAGTATAGTATGAATCATAACTCATACTGCCGACAGCACTTAAGGGCCAGCGCCAATAACGCATCAGTTGGGCCCAGGCCGTGGCCACGCAGCCGGTGAGCGCGTTGGTGCAGCTTTGGTCGTCATCCAAATCAGGGTCGTCAGGTACCGCGGGCGTCTGCAAATTATAGGGAGAAAATTGGCCCCAGGCGGTGGTGAGCAAGGGGCCCACCGTCCCCGCGGCACCCCTGGATGAGGAGGCGCGTTGGCCATCCAGAGAGGTGCTGCGTGCAGCGGTGTCAATCGGTTCCCCCCCGTAATAGTGCCAGGCCCTGGCAATGCGGCTGTCCGCCGTGGCAGCGGTGGCACGGGCGTGGGCACCGGAGGCCGCCCTTTCCCTGACATGGCGCACATGGCGATGGACTTCGGGCACGATCCACGATTCGATGGACTGGGGCCGGTCGGCCCGGGAAGCATCGAAGGTCGAGCGGGTCGAGTAGAGCAGCACCGGGCTGATGAGATCGTCCACGGCCACCAGCACGTGACCGCTGGGCTGCACGGAAAAATTGTATGCCACGCGGCTGTCGTTAAAGACGATGGCCTCTTCCGAACCCACCTCCGGCGCGGCCGTGCCGTTCCAGTCACCGTAAAGCGCCACATGCCGGCGCAGGGTGTTTTCGGCCACGCGCC
>JAKAFO010000177.1 GCA_021819735.1 Deltaproteobacteria bacterium | reverse complement strand
CTTACTATATCCCCTGGGACCATCTGGTTATCCGGCAGTCCGGACTCGAGGCCTTCCTGATGCTGCGGGAGTATGCTCGGGAGCATGTGCTTACTTGTCTGATCCCCGCCTTTTTTATCGCCGGCGCTATCGCCGTCTTCGTGTCCCAGGCCTCGGTGCTCAAGTATTTCGGAGCCCAGGCCAACAAAATTCTATCTTATACGGTTGCCTCCATTTCCGGCACCATCCTGGCAGTCTGCTCTTGTACCGTACTGCCGCTGTTCGCCGGCATCTACACCCGCGGGGCCGGCATCGGCCCGGCCACGGCGTTTCTCTATTCCGGGCCGGCCATCAACGTGCTGGCCATCACCCTCACCGCCAAGATCCTGGGTTGGCAACTGGGCCTGGCGCGGGCCGTGGGCGCGGTGCTCTTCGCGGTGGTGACGGGTCTGCTCATGGCCCTGATCTTCCGCAAGGATGACGCGGCACGAACCGCCGGGCAGATCTACGTGCCCGACGCTGATGCCAAGGAGCGCACCCTGCTGCAGGACGCCTTATATATAGGGACCATGGTGCTGATCCTGGTCTTTGCCGCGTTCGCCAAGCCGGCGCCTGGTTCGACGGGTTTGTGGCCGGCCATCTTTGCCGCCAAGTGGTACATCACCGTGACCCTGCTGGTGGTGCTGGTTTTCATGATCAAGGCGTGGTTCACCAGCGATGAACGCAAAAGCTGGATCGAATCCACCTGGGGCTTCATGAAGCAAATTTTTCCGCTGCTGGCCGGCGGCGTGCTGGTGGCCGGCTTCATGCTGGGCCGTCCGGGCCATCCGGCCCTCATCCCCGAACAATGGATCGCATCCCTGCTGGGCGGTAACTCTTTGCAGGCCAATTTCATCGCCTCCTTTGCCGGGGCTTTGATGTACTTCGCCACCCTCACCGAGGTGCCCATTGTCCAAGGGTTAATCGGCTCGGGCATGGGCCAGGGACCGGCCCTGGCCCTGCTGCTGGCCGGCCCGGCGCTCTCTTTGCCCAACATGCTGGTGATCGGCAGTGTCATGGGCGTGAAAAAGACCGTCGCATTCGTCGCTATCATTGTAATCATGTCCACCATCGCCGGCATGCTTTATGGCGCCTGGGTCGGATAGGAGCAGACAATGGATGACATCACCCAAATCCGCATCGGCAAGTTTGCCACCGGCATCATCGGCTTGAAGGCGGCCCTGGCCCAGGCCGCCGAACAGTGCAAGGGCATGAATGACGCACAGATCGGCGAGTTTATGGTGGATCTGCTCTCCAAGGGCAACTACATCGAAACCCGGGTGAAAGCCGATTATGCCCAGGCGTTCCTGAACCAGTACAAAAAGTATATCGGGGAATCATTGGCGGCAGCCCCGCGCCAAGGCATCGAGATCAAGGTGCTGGGCCGGGGCTGCGTCCAGTGCGACCGACTGGAACAAGACATCATGGCCGTGATGGCCGAAACCGGTATCGTGGCCGACTTGGAACATGTGCGCGACCTGGCCGAGATCGGCCGTTACGGCGTGCTGGGATCGCCAGCCCTGGTGGTCAACGGCCAAGTCAAGGCCGTCGGATCGGTTCCGCCCAAACCCAAAATCAGAGCCTGGCTCGAAGAGGCCGCGAAGCAGACTAAATCGTGAAGGGAGAAAAGTAAAATGGAGATCAAAGTGTTGGGTCCCGGCTGCCCCAAATGCAAGCAGACGGAAAAGGTAGTCAACGAAGCGGTGGCCGAATCCGGCGTGGCCGCCAACGTGGAGAAAGTCACCGACGTGATGAAGATCGCCGGTTACGGCGTGTTCGGAACGCCGGCCGTGGTGGTGGACGGTGAAGTCAAGTCGGTGGGCAAGATCCCGACTAAGGCCGATGTGGTCAAATGGATCAAGAAATAGAGGAGAAATGGAAATGGCAAACGATTGTTGCGCCGGCGGCGGCGATGTCATGATCCTGGCCTGTTCGGGCGGCTCCAACGTGGGCCAGTTGTCCAACCAGGCGGCGGTGGAGCTGACCCAGGAGGGATTCGGCAAGATGTTCTGTCTGGCCGGCATCGGCGGCAAGCTTTCCGGCTTCGTGCAATCGGCCAGGGATGTACCGAAGATGGTGGCCATCGACGGCTGCGCGGTGGGTTGCGCCAAAGCCATTTTGAACCAGGCCCAGGTGCCGCTGCAGCACTACCTGGTGCTCACCGACGAGGGCATCGAGAAGAACAAGAACTTTAACCTCCAGCGGGCGGACGTCGAACGGGTCAAGGCAGCCGTCAAGCGGGTGGTCAACGAAGCAAATGCTTCCAGGACGATCTCCGGTGGCGGTTGCGGGTGCGGCTCCTCCTGCTGCTGAGCCGCAAACGGTGTATCGATGAATGATTTGTCGTTGGTTTTTACCGAGGACATTCTCAAGGCGCCGGAGACGGAGATGGTGTGCTACTGTTCCCAGGTGACCAAGGCGCAAGTTCTGCGCGCCATGGAAGCGGGGGCACGCTCTCTGGACGCTATCAAGGCCGCCACCGGCGCCTGCACCCAGGCTCGCTGCCGGGAAACAAGCCCCCGGCGGCGCTGATGCTCGCGGGAAATCCGCATGCTCCTGGGGCAGGAGAAAAGCGTGTAATACCTATTCAGCGGCCGTGCGCAACTGGGTAAAAAGGAGCCGTATGTTTTTTCCATCATAGCTCGCTTGAAATCGATATCGTACGATTTCCGGCAGATGGGTGGGTATATGGGACGGCACGCTTCTTGTTTAAGCAGTTTGGGGTTGCACGGCGTCGCGGAGAGGAAGGCCTTGCGCGCGAGATGACGTATAAAAATGAAAAAACTTTACTTATTGGGAATTACGCGTTGTGCTGCTGTCGGGTTGCGCTTTCATCCATCCCACCGATCCATATGCGCCGGTCGGCCGCGGATAGATCACTCCGCTTGAGCGTCCGCGGATACCCCAGTCAATGCATTTACTGCTGTGCCTTTACCTTGTTACCGCACGCAAAGACAAGGTGGTCCCGAACAACGACCATTCGGCATGAAAGGAATCCTAAATGAAACCATTATCAGGCGCACTTTTGATGTTGTTGGTGTTTTCATGCACCAGTGTTTTTGGAGAAGAACTGCCTTTTGGACAATATCTTTCCGAATTTGACTACTTCGCGCGTAAAGAGATGAAGATCGACAGCGAAGCGCTGGTCAAAGGCATCAAGGAGGGAGAGATCCAGTTGATCGATATCCGCTTCAAAGAAGAATTCGAAGCCTGGCGGATGGGGTTCGCCATCAATATTCCCCTCAACGAGCTGCCGGCCCGTGTAAAGGACCTGCCCAAGGACAAGCTCATCGTCACGGCCTGCCCCCACATGGACCGGGCCATCCTGGCGATGGCCTACCTGCGCACCCAGGGGATTGACTCAAAATACCTGACCGATGGCCTGGTCGGCTTGGCGGAGTACCTGCGCGGCGACCAGGCACGGGATTTTATAAACAAGAAAAGTAAAAGCCGGCAATGATCTGTTGACACCCGCTTGGCTGTACCTTGAAGGAGGTGCATGATGCTGCTCGAAAGCTACCGCCTGGAAATCTTCAATTCGGCATGCAACCCCGACGCCATGGACGTGCACTGTTTCGCCCATCTGGATCAGGACGTGGGGCCGGCCCTGCCCTATCTGAACACCGTCCTGGGGGGCTTCGAGTATCTCCAGGCCCCGCCCGCGGTGACCTTCAAGGCCCATGGCAAACTGATCACCGTGCACTGTCGCAAGATCGCGATCAATGCCCTTAAGGACGAGGAGCAGGCTCGCAAAATCGTGGAGTGGCTCAAACGGGAGATCAACGAGGCCTGGGAAAAACGCGACGAGATCGTCCCCAGCACCAAGGGCGCCCCCCGGCCTCAGTTGATCGAAATCCTCAAGCTGCTGCCCAAGACCAACTGCCGCCAGTGCGGCGAACCCACCTGCATGGTGTTCGCCACCCGGGTGGCCGAAGGGGCCAAGGGCCTCGATGCCTGCCCGCCCCTGGAGGCCGGCCCGAAGCAAAAACTTGAAGCGTATATGAGCAAGTTCCATCTGTTGGATGGGTGCGAGATGGGCTGAAAATTTTTTACGGTTAAATGGGTATGGGCTACATTGCCCTGTTCAAGATATAGGGTTAGCACTTGGTTTTACCAAAAGCGGTGCAACGCGAATTAAAGAGATGAAAAGGGCAATTCTTACCGCCATTCCGGCCTGATGTACACGGAACGCACAGTCCCTTATCCAACCAAAGCACCTCGGTTTAGACGCGTTTTAGCTTCTATCGAAGGGAAACCTTCTCATGGCCACACGCAAACCCCACCCATCGCCAAAAAAATCCTCCTGCCGCTTTCTGGCGCTGCCGCCGACGCATTGCTGCACTATCGTGGGAAGCGTGCGGGAAGGGGTCGTCACATTGGACCTGCAAAAAACCGTGACCTGTGCCAATCCAGCCGCGGAAACGATTACCGGGCTTGCAACCGAGGCCATGATCTGCCGCAGGTGCTACGACATACTCCAAAGTGAAATTTGCAGACACCGCTGTCCGGTTGACGCTCTGTTGGCCGGTGAAAAGCCCCATATCCCAGCACGCCGATTTCCGGTTGATCGCCGCCGCCAACGAGGGTCTGCTGCAGTTGATCCACCAACATCGGTTCCGGGCGGACCTTTACAGTCTCTGTCTAAGATACCCGATGAACGCAATGCCCCGATGAAAGGAAAAGCATATGAAGATGCAGGCGATTCGGAACCTGGCAAAGCAGTTCGGCATTGACGGCGCGCGCAAGGGCAGGGAAGAACTGATCCGGGCAATTCAACGCGCCGAAGGCAATTTCGATTGCTTCGGATCGGATAAAGACTACTGCGACCAGTATGAATGCAGGTTTTGTGAAATGTGCCTGAAGTAAAAGCACTTTTTGCCTGTCGAGGGCCTGGCAGCGCCTTCGATGATACTCAAAGACCCCGGTGGAGAAGCTTCATGACGTATGAAACCGTGCGCGGATTGTTGCAGCGGGAAGGCATCGAGATCGACGGCCCGAGCCCATGGGATATACGCGTCCATGACCGGCGCTGGTACCGCCGCGTGCTTCGGGATCGGAACCTGGGATTGGGCGAGTCCTACATGGATGGGTGGTGGGACTGCGAGCGGATCGATGAAATGATCTGCCGCCTGCTGCGCGGCGGCCTGGAAGAAAAGATTCGAGTAAATATAGGATACCTGTTGCGTCTTCTACCGGCCGTGCTGTTCAATCTCCAGTCCCGCGCCCGCGCCCGCATGATCGCCCGTCGCCACTACGACCTGGGCAACGACCTGTTTTTCGCCTTTCTGGATTCCTACAAGCAATATAGCTGCGGCTATTTTCGGGATACCGACCATCTGGATCAGGCCCAGCAAAACAAACTGGACTTGATCGGACGTAAGCTGAACCTGAACGCCGCGGACCATCTGCTGGATATCGGCTGCGGGTGGGGCGGCCTACCCCGCTATGCAGCCGAGCGCTTCGGCTGCACGGTGACCGCTGTGAACATCTCCCGGGAGCAGCTTGGCTTTGCCCGCGAATTTTGCCGGAACCTGCCGGTGCATTTTCAGGATCGCGACTACCGGGCCATCGAAGGCCGGTTCGACAAGATCGTCTCGGTGGGCATGTTCGAGCACGTCGGCCGTAAAAACTATCGCAACTATATGAAGGTGGCCCGCCGCTGCCTTAAAGACGACGGCATTTTCCTGCTGCATACCATCGGCGGCAACACCTCCCGCATGGGGTGCGATCCCTGGGTCGCGCGCCACATCTTCCCCAACGGCATGCTGCCCAGCACGGCCCAGATCGCCCGGGCCGTGGAAAGGCTCTTCGTGATCGAGGACTGGCACAATCTCGGTCCCCACTACGACCGCACCCTGATGGCCTGGAACGCCAACTTCCAAACAGCCTGGCCACAGCTAAAAGCGAAGTACGACGAACGCTTCAAGCGCATGTGGGAGTACTACCTGCTCTCCTTTGCAGGCGCATTTCGGGCACGCGCCATTCAATTGTGGCAGATCGTCATGACGCCTATAGGGGCGGCTCAGCCGGCCTGTCGATCTTGATTGAACGCGGGAGGATCGCGCGCTTGGTTCTCGAAAAAGCCCCCGGAGCCTCGTCAACCCATGCGGTCCGGAACCGGTCCGGCACGGCCCCAAAAACTGGGCTTGCAATGACCTGGTTTTTTGACCATCATCGGGCGTTGCAAAATTTAGCCGTCGAGGCAACGGATGAATATCGTGACGAAGCTGGAATACTTCGGTTACCTGTAATTTGAAAACCATGCGCAAAAGGAGGGATGAGGTTGGAGAAAAAAATTAGTTTTTTCGATAAGTACCTGACTGTCTGGGTAGCGATTTGCATGGCGGTCGGCGTCGGCTTGGGCAAGGCAATTCCGGATGTTATCGCTTTATTGCGCAAGCTTGAGTTCGGTGAGGGTTCGCAGATCAATGTCCCCATCGCCATACTGATCTGGCTGATGGTCTATCCGATGATGCTGAAGGTTGATTTTTCATCGGTTGTCAATGCCGGCAAAAACCCAAAAGGGCTTATTGTCACCCTCTTTGTTAACTGGATCGTCAAACCATTCAGCATGGCCTTTTTCGGTTATATTTTCTTCCGGCTGGTGTTCAGCCAGTGGATCTCACCGTCAGAGGCTGACCAGTATATTGCCGGCAGCATTATTCTGGCGGCAGCTCCTTGTACCGCCATGGTATTTGTCTGGAGCTACCTGACGGATGGCGATCCGGGATATACTTTAGTGCAGGTCTCCGTCAACGATCTGCTGATGCTGGTTTTTTTCGCGCCAATCGTAAAGTATCTGGTTGCCGGGGCATCGAACCTGATTGTTCCTTTCGGTGTATTGTTCACCTCGGTTTTGATATTTATTGTTATTCCCCTGGGTGCTGGAATCATCACCAGAACGGTGTTGCTGAAAGCAAAAGGGAATGACTGGTTCAACGATTCCTTTCTGCCGACGCTCCACCCCGTTGCGATCACCGCCCTGCTGGCCACGCTGGTATTGATCTTCGCCTTTCAGGCGGATAATATCACCGGCCGTTTGTTTCATGTCGTCTTGATTGCGGTACCGATCATCATCCAGGTCTACTTCAATTCCTCACTCGCCTATGGCCTGATGAAAATTCTGAAGGTTCCTTACAGCATTGCCGCCCCCGGCGCCCTGATCGGCGCCAGCAACTTTTTCGAACTGGCCGTGGCGGTTGCCATCACACTGTTCGGGCCGGAATCCGGTGCGGCCCTGGCCTGTGTGGTGGGGGTTCTGGTCGAGGTCCCGGTGATGCTTTCGGTCTGTTCATTCTGTAATCGCACACGGCGATGGTTTCCTGTTAAACAAGAAATTAAATGAAGGATGTGAACCGTGTCGCCGCTATCTTGAACAAGGCGGGCCAAATGAGCGAGTCGGGATCGACAGGATGGAGCCGGTCATAAGCGGTGCAATCATCCATATCTGAGTTCAGAAAAGCGGGAGATTCTTATGCAAACTACTTCCGGCGGCGACGCCTCCACGAAAACGATCCGCGCCGTGCTCGATGGTTGCGCCGATTGCGATACCTGCCGGTTCCTGATGGAAGAGAGCTGCCTGTTCTTCCCGGAGCTCTACCGCCTGTACGACGAGGAAAAGGAGCATCGCCGAACCGTCGGCGAAAAGGATCTGCGGCGGCTTTCGGAGCTGTGCACGTTATGCGGCCTGTGCCCCTGCCCGGATATCCCCATGGACGTAATCCGGGGCAAGACCGAGCGCGTGCGGCAATACGGCATGCCGCGTCGCATCCGATGGCTGGCCGATGTTCAGACCTTCGGGCAAATGGGCAGGATCGCGCCCCGGCTGTTCAACCGCCTTCTTGCTTTTGCCCCGGTGTGCGGCATGGTCCGCAAGGCCATGGGCATCCATCCCGACCGCCGGCTGCCGGCGCTGCCGGCCGAAAGCTTTTTCGACTGGGCCCGCCGGGCCGGATTGGACCGCAAGCCGGACCAGGGACCGAAAGTCGCCTATTTCGCCGGCTGCTCCGCCGGTTATCTCTTCCCCGAGGTGGCCCGGGCCGCGGTGACGTTCCTGCGGAACAACGGCATCGCGGTTTACGTGCCGTCCCAGCAGTGCTGCGGGATGCCCACCCTGGTGGAAGGCAACCGGAAGACGACGCTGGGGCGCCTGGGTGCCAACCTGCGGACCCTGTTGCAGGCAGTGGGGGAGGGCTTCACCGTGGTCTGCTCCTGCCCGACCTGCGGCTTCTTGATGAAAGTACTGCTCAGGCAGGGGGCCTACTTTTCCAATGCCTACCAGCGCGAAGTCGGCGCGGGGCCCGACGAAATCAAGGTGCCGGACGAAAGCCGCGGCGGCGATGGTTTCGTTCGCTTAAAAAAGAATCTCTATCCACAGCTTTTGAAGGATGACGCCTATTTTTCCGGTTTCGATGCGTTAGAGAGGATTCGATTGTCCGAAAACGTCATGGACCTGGGTGAGTTTCTGGCCCGTTGGTATAAAGACAAGTGGCTTAGTGTCCGTTTCGGGGAAGTGCCCGGCCGCATGGTCTATTATGCCCCCTGCCACCAGCGCGAACAGAAAATCAAGACGCCTTATCTGGATTTGATGCAACGGATTCCCGGGTTGGCGGTGGCGTCGGTGGGCAGCGTCATGGATTGCTGCGGCATGGGCGGCAGCCTGGGCTACAAGCAAGAATTTTATGAAGAGTCGATCCGCCTGGCTACGCCGCTGATCGAAAAGATCCGGGCTGCGGCCCCCGACGCCATCGTCACCGACTGCCTGAGTTGCCGCTTGCAATTCCAGCATTTGCTGCCGTATCCGGTATATCATCCGCTGGAGCTTCTCGCGCGGGGTTGCGAGGGCCTCTGCGGCGGAAGCTATTGGCTTAAGAACAAGCTTTAGATGGCACGTTATGTGCCTAAGAATCGTTCAGGAACCATCGGAAAAAAGAATGGGTTGCAAATTTTGCACGAATCTTACATAAAACGAACCGATTTCTAGTCTGTCATAGGTATTCCACCGGCATGAAAAGCAAGTTCATCATCATCTTCGTAGCCTTGGCCGTTTTTACGGGCCTGGTCGCTACCACGGCGTGCGCCACGCTTTTGGCGCACGACGGCAAGGTGGGTTGCCATAAAAGCAAGGCCGCCGACCCTGGATGCAGTCGGGTCAGCCAGGCTACTTGTGCCATGCTGCCGTGCCAGGCGGCCCAGGGGCAGGTTTTCCTGCTGCCGGAGCCGGCATTCCGCCGGAGCGACGTCCAGAAAGAGGCGGCTTTTCACCCCTGCGATGCATCGACCCACGATTCGTCCGTGGCAACCCTCTTCCCGGCATCCATGGGCAAGGAGGTCCTGAAATGGCCGATCGCCTCCAAACCGCCCTCCCTTTTTATCCTCAATTGCTCCCTTGTACGTTGATTTTTCGCTTCGCCCGCGACGGTACCGCTGCTCCGGCGCCAGGGTTGTGCGTGCCGGTTTCGATGCGCGCGTGAGCCGAGCCGTGCATCGGCGTCGCTGATCGCACAGGCCCTGGCCGAAGTTGTGAAATAGAATACAAGGGGGTACCACCATGTTGGATCAATTCTTCATCACCATTAATCAGTGGATGACCGGCGGCATGGCTCTGGCCGTGGCCGGCAGTTTCTTGTGGGGCATGGTCAGTGTGCTGTTCAGCCCCTGCCATCTGGCATCGATTCCCTTGATCGTGGCCTACGTGGGCGGCCAGCAGACCGCCGTCCAACCCCGTCGGGCCGTTTGGTATGCGGGCGCCTTTTCCCTGGGACTGTTCATCACAATCGCCCTGGTGGGCATCGTGTGTGCCCTGCTGGGCCGCATGCTGGGCGATGTGGGCTCCTGGTGGCAGGTGATCGTGGGCCTTGTTCTGATCTGGGTGGCCCTGGGCATGCTCGGCGTGCAGGCCTGTTCCATGTCCGGGTCGTTGCTCTACCGGCTCAATTTCCGGGGTGTTTTCGGTGCCTTCGGGCTTGGACTGGGCTACGGTATTCTATCGGGGTCGTGTACTTTTGGTTTTATCGCGCCGATTCTGGCCATCGTCACCGTGCAGCAGAAGATCCTCACCGGCTCGATGATGATGATCCTGTTTGCCCTGGGCCACTGCCTGCCCATCGTGGTGGCCGGCAGTTCCACGGCCATGGTGCGCAAACTGACCGAAAGCAGCGCCTGGCAGGGGGCCGGCCTGTGGTTCCGGCGCGGCGCCGGCCTGGTGATCGCTTTGTTGGGCGTCTACTTCATATCCAACCCCTTCGTGGGCGGGGCCTGAAGCGCGCGCCCGGGTAAAGGAAAAAGCTATGCTACTCGATATTTCCCAGGAGCAATGGGTGCGCATGCGGGCCGCGGTGTTGGATGCGGACGGCCGCGAAGCCCTGGCGCTGCTCAAGGAGTTCATCCGACGGGTCGAACAACAGCAGCGGGCAGGCCTGAAGTCCCATCTGGAAAGTTGAAGGGGTAAGGCCATGTTTCATAAAAACACTGCCGCTTTTAAGCAAGCCATGTGGCAGATTCCAGGGCTCCTTATTCTGGCCGCGGCGATCGCCCTCGGCGTCAACTGCTTGCGAACCGACGGCATTGTGCTGGTGGGTAACTGGTCGGTGGGG
>JAKAFO010000514.1 GCA_021819735.1 Deltaproteobacteria bacterium | reverse complement strand
GCCAAAAAGAAGGTCGATGCCGGCGCCAAGTTCGTGATCGCGCCCCCCATCTTCGATCTGACCTATTTGGACGAGTTCCTGGCCGCGGCCAAGAGCCTCGGCGTTCCGGTCATCGCCACCATCTTCCTGATCAAATCCGTGGGCATCGCGCGCTACATGGCCCTCAACGAGCCGGGTGCCCATATCGGCGAAGAGCTGATCGGCCGCATCCGCAAAGCCTCGGATCGCGAGAACGAATGCCTCAAGATCGCCGGTGAAACCATCGCCGCCCTGAAAAAGAAAGTGGCCGGCGTGAAGATCGAAACCCACGGGTGGGAACACCGGATAGCTTCGATCCTCGACTATGCCGGAATCTGATCCGGACCCAATGAAACCAAATAGACCGATTGTAGATATATAATTGATGGCAAGCGGCCAGCGTCGCTTGCCGAACAGGAGAGTGAGCAAGCTACCCATGATAGACCACAACACAGACCCCCAACAGAGAGTTCTCGTCATCGGCGGCGGCGTTGCTGGGATCAAGGCGGCCATGGACTTGTCGGAAGCGCACAAAAACGTGCTGCTCATCGACCGGGCCGCGGCCATCGGCGGCCTGATGACCCAACTGGACCGCACCTTCCCCACCAACAACTGCGATCTGTGCACCATCTCGCCGCGCCTGTCCGCCGGCGCGCGGCAGCAACACATCGAACTGATGCCCATGACCCAGGTCACCGCCCTGGCCGGCGAGGCCGGTAACTTCACGGTCACCATGACCAGTGCGCCCCGTTACATCGACCTGGAGAAATGCACGGCCTGCGGCGAGTGCCACAAAAAGTATCCCGAATGTGTGCGTTTCACCCCCGGATTGGATCACCGGGCGCCCACCTGCATGCGTTATCCCCAGGCAACCCCCCAGGCCTTCTCCATCGACATGGCGGCCTGCAAGGACCTGGACGGCCTGGTGAAGGTGTGCCCGGCCAACGCCATCATTCCCAACGACACCGAAAAACAGCACACGCAAAACGTGGCCGCCATCATCCTGGCCGCCGGCGCCGAGCTGTTCGACCCGGGCAAGCTGGAGCATTTCGGCCACGGCCAATTCCCCAACGTGGTCACCGGACTGGAGTACGAGCGCATCATGTCGGCCTCCGGACCCACCCTGGGCGAACTGGTACGCCCCTCGGACAAGCAGCAGCCCAAGCGCGTGGCCTGGATTCAGTGCGCCGGCTCCCGCGGCATCAACCGCGAGGATGTCTCCTACTGCTCGAGCGTCTGCTGCATGTACGCCCTCAAAGAAGCCATCGTCACCAAGGAGCGCTTCAAGGACGATATCCAGACCACCATCTTCTACATGGACATGCGCACCTTCGGCAAAGACTACGAAGCCTATTACAAGCGGGCCAAGGATCAATACGGCGTGCGCCTGGTGCGCTGCCGGCCCCACAGCATCATCCCGGCCGGTCAGACCCAGGACCTGCAGATCTCCTATGCCAAGGATGAAGAGGCCGGCCTGACCACCGAAGTGTTCGACATGGTGGTGCTCTCCACCGGCTTCCGTCCGGCCGAGGCCACCACGCGCCTGGCCCAGACCCTGGGCATCGAACTCAACGTCCACCACTTCGCCAAGACCGGCAGCTTCGAACCCGTGGCCACCAATAAGGCGGGTATCTTCGTCTGCGGTGTTTTCGAAAGCCCCAAAGACATTCCCGAAACCATGGTGCAGGCCAGCGCCGCGGCGTGCATGGCCGCCAAGCACCTTTCCAAGGAAGATGCGGCCACCGAGGCCGAAGATGACTATCCGGCCGAACGCGACGTGTACGGCCAAGCGCCGCGCATCGGCGTCTTTGTCTGCGACTGCGGCCAGAACATCGGCGGCGCCCTGGACGTGGATGCCGTGGTGGCCGAAGCCAAGAAATATCCCCATGTCATGCTGGCCGAGATGAGCGGCCACGGCTGCGGCAAAGAGGCCCTGGAGCGCATTCAGCAGGCGATCAAGGAGCATAACCTCAACCGGGTGGTGATCGGTGCCTGTTCGCCCCGCACCCACGAATCGCTCTTCCAGGATACCATCCGCCGGGCCGGCCTGAACAAATACCTGGTGGAGATCGCCAACATCCGGGACCAGAGCGCCTGGGTGCACAGCGGTTCGCGTGAACTGGCCACCGCCAAGGCCAAGCAGTTGGTGCGCATGGCCGTCTTCAGCGTGGCCAAATCCGGACCGCTCAAGGATCACATGCTGCCCATGAACACCGACGTGCTGGTGCTCGGCGGCGGCGTGGCCGGTATGAACGCGGCCCTGGAGCTGGCCGAAAAGGGCTTTAAAGTCGCCCTGGCCGAACGCACCGGCCGCCTCGGCGGTCTGGCCGCGGCGGTGCGGCGCAACCTGGAAGGCGACGACGTGCAGGCCTACGTGCGTCAGTTGGTGGCCAAAGTGCAGTCCCAAAGCCTCATCGAAGTAATTACGAATGCCATCGTCGTCGACCATGCCGGCATGCCCGGCAAGTTCACCACCGGCTTCCAGATCGGTCCGCGCATGTACTACCGCCAGATCGAACACGGCGCCACGGTGCTGGCCACCGGTTC
>JAKAFO010000513.1 GCA_021819735.1 Deltaproteobacteria bacterium | reverse complement strand
CACCGCTTCCAGTTGCTGGCGATTGAAGTTGGAGACGCCGATGGCTCGGATTTTTCCCTGGGCCTTGAGGTCGGTCAGGGCGCGCATCGTCTCTTCCAGGGGCACCAACGGATGGCCGAAGGTGCCTGGCGGCCAATGGATCTGGTACAGGTCGATGCGGTCGGTGTCCAAATTCTTCAGGGAACGCTCGCAGGCGGCGATCACCTGGTCGTATTTGAGGTGGTTGGAAAAGACTTTGGTGGCCAGCACGACCTGGTCGCGCACTTTGGAAAGCGCCTTGGCGATGATGCGCTCCGAGTGGCCGTTGCCGTATACTTCGGCCGTATCGAAGGTGGTGATGCCGGCATCCAGGGCGGCGCGCATGGCCCGCTGGGTTTCATTGTCGTCGATGTCGGTCCACATGGCCTTGCCCGCCTGCCAGGTGCCCATGATCACGGCGGACATTTCGATATCGGTGCGACCCAATTTCTTCTTCTGCATGCTGCTCCTCCATGCCCACGGTGAGGCGCAAACTCGTGTTCTTGTCGTCAGGTTTAAATGGCCATCTACCTTCGCGCCAGGTGAAAGGCCGCATCCGCATTGTTGGCCTGGGGAAACATTCCCGAATATCCTCTTTCAAAATCCCAAATCAAAATGCTTGGGTCCGGCCGGTTGGCGTTGGCGGCTTCCAGATAATGGCGTTCGCAATATACGTTTCCCTGGTACAGGTACATTTTCGGGCGGCTCGCCAGGCAGGCCCCCGTGGACACGATATCGCACCCCATGCTGCTGCAAGACATTCCGGTGCCCTGTGCATTTAAAAGCGAAACTCTCAAATCGGCCATATTTTGTCTTGGGACTAATGACATCGGTACCTCCTTGTTCAATGCAGGTTATTGTATGACCCCGAACACATCGCCGCAACCTCGATCCCGAAAGGACGCCTAACTGTTTGACACTCTTTTTAACACAGTTGTATACCGAATGCATCCGGGAAACCTATGCCGCCTTTCGGTGGAGAGATTCCCGGCAGCAACGGGAGGGTGTATGCAAAACGGCTTGTTTCGGATGATCCTGATCGTCGGCCTGGTCATCAGCGGTTGCGGTTACTTCTCGGACCCCCTCAAGGATCCGTATTCCCAATTGCATGAGGTCCAAGCGCAACAGGTCGTCGCCTGCGACATGCTGGGCCTGGTCGCCGAAACCGCCGATGCCGACAGACTCTTCCCCTATTTTGCCCGCAGGGAAATGGTTCGGCGCGTCAAAGCGCGGGCGAGCCAATTGGGCGCCACGCATATGGTCTGGATGCACCAGACCAACGAGTCGGCCGCGGCTCAGGCCTATCGGTGCAAGCAATAAATCCTACCTTTACAATCGCCGTGCGCGCCCTGGTGGAACACGTGCTGCGCAGCGGCGACCTGCGCTCCGATTTCATGGGCGCAGCCCGGGCCGAGGAGGGCTTGCGCGCCCACCAGCGCTTGCAGCGCCAGCGTCCCGAGGGATATGAAGCCGAATACCCGGTGCGTCTGGAGGTGGTCCAGCCGGATTTCAGCTTATCCATCGGCGGCCGGATCGACGGCGTGCTGCGCAACGGCGACGGGGTGATGGTCGAAGAAATCAAGAGCACCCTGCGGCCCTTGTCCGAAATGGAGGCCGAATCTTCCCCCGTTCATTGGGGCCAGGCCCAATGCTACGCCTACATGCTGGCCCGCCAGGAGGATTTGGACCAGGTGGCGGTCCAATTGACCTATGTACACCTGGAGAGCGGCAAGGCCCTGAGCCTGGTGCGCCATCAGAGCTTCGAAGCGCTGACGGCTTTTTTCGACGATCTGCTGGACCGCTATCTGCAATGGCTGCGCCGCCTCGCCCTGTGGATCAACCTGCGCAATCAGAGCCTGGCCGCCTTGCCTTTTCCCTTTGACGGCTATCGTCCCGGCCAGCGCGAAATGGCCGTGGAGGTCTTCCGCGCCATCCGGGACGGCCGCCAACTGCTGGTCCAAGCCGCCACGGGCATCGGCAAGACCATGGCCGCCTTCTATCCGGCCCTCAAGGCGCTGGGGCGGGGCCTGGTGCCCAAGGTGGTCTTCCTGACGGCGCGTACCACCGGTCGCCTGGCGGCCGAGGCCGCCCTGCGTGCCCTGGCCCAAAAAGGCATGCGGCTCAAGTGGGTGACGGTGACCGCCAAGGAGAAGATCTGCTTCAACGCCGAGCCCACGTGTTCGCCCGAACTGTGCCCCTATGCCCGCGGGCACTATGATCGCCTCAACCCGGCTTTGGAAGCGATCTTCGCACAGGACGCCTTCGACCGCGAGGCCATCGAACGCACGGCCCGGGAGCATCAGGTGTGCCCTTTCGAGTTTGCCCTGGAGCTGGTGCTGTGGGCCGATGGCGTCATCGGCGATTACAACTATGCCTTCGATCCCACGGCGACCCTCAAGCGGCTGTTCGGCGATGAGGCCGGCGGCCACGCCCTGCTGGTGGACGAGGCCCACAATCTGGCCGACCGCGCCCGGGAGATGTTTTCGGCCCAGATAAGCAAGTCGCCGATCCTGACCCTGCGGCGCGCATTGAAAGCACCGCTGCCGGCGCTCT
>JAKAFO010000512.1 GCA_021819735.1 Deltaproteobacteria bacterium | reverse complement strand
TGATGGACCCTATCGTGAAGCAATTGATCGTCATCGTCGGCGTCTTTGCCGGCGCCATGAGCGCCAGCGCCGGCCTGATCTGGCTGGAGCGGCGGCTGCTCAGCCTCTGGCAGGACCGCTACGGCCCCAACCGCGTGGGACCGTTCGGCCTGATGCAGGTGGTGGCCGACATGATCAAGATCTTTTTCAAGGAAGACTGGATTCCGCCCTTTGCCGACCGGGTGGTCTTCGTGGTGGCCCCGGCCCTGCTGACGGCCAGCGTGCTGATGTCGTTCGCCGTGCTGCCCGTGGCGCCGGGCATCGCGGTCTCGGATCTCAACGTGGGCCTGCTCTTCTTCCTGGGCATGTCTTCGATGGGCGTCTACGGCATCGCCCTGGGCGGTTGGGCCTCCAACAACAAGTACGCCTTGTTGGGCGCCATCCGCGCCACGGCCCAGATGCTCAGCTACGAGGTGTTCATGGGCCTGGCCCTGATGGGCGTGGTGATGCTGTCGGGCTCGTTCAACCTGGGGCAGATCGTGGCGGCCCAGGAGAAGATGTGGTTCTGCGTCACCCAGTTTCCGGCCATGGTGGTCTTCATCATCGCCGGTTTCGCCGAGACCCACCGCGCGCCCTTCGACCTGCCCGAGGCCGAAAGCGAGCTGATCGCCGGGTTTCACACCGAGTATTCGGGCATCAAGTTCGGGCTCTTTTTCGTGGGCGAATACCTGGGCGTGGCCTTGATTTCGGCCATGATCGTCACCCTGTTCTTCGGCGGCTGGCACGGGCCGCTGCTGCCGCCCATCGTGTGGTTCCTGGGCAAGACCTTTGTCTTCATCAGCGGCTTCATCCTGGTGCGGGCCTCGTTGCCCCGGCCGCGCTACGATCAGTTGATGGGCTTCGGCTGGAAAGTGCTGCTACCCGTGGCCCTGCTGAACCTGCTGGCCACCGGCGCCATCATGCTGGCGAGGGGATAAAATGTTGTTTGGTCTGATGTTGGGAATATGAAAATGAGCCTGAATCCGCAAATCATTGGAAATCTCGGCTTGTACTGGTGTTGCTATAAGTTGTCGCTGCTTGGTTGGAACGTCATGCCAACAGCAAGGAACGCACGGGGCGTAGACATCATCGCATATAGCAGCGATGCGTCTCGGTTCAAGGCCATTCAGGTTAAGGCCTTAAGTAAACGTAACCCTGTCCCCCTCGGCACTAACCTGGATAAGTGCATAGGTGATTTCTGGGTCATCATTAATAAAGTTGCGTCGGAATCTCCTTCCGCCTTCATACTTGAACCAGCAGAGGTAAAAGAATTGGCCCATCGCGGAGAGAAAGACGGCAAAGTTTCGTACTGGCTACAGCCGAACAGCTATGAGCAACCACAGTTCAAAGACGCCTGGAATCGCATTGGACATGGCGGCCTTGATGACAAACAATAGGGTTCTGCCGGGCTTCATTGCCAGCCTGCTATGCGGGTTGACCGATAGGGGTCAAAAGCACCTGGACGGCAGCGCGGTTTCAATAGTCACGCTTGACGTGAATAACGAGAAACGTTATCATCCAACATGATCAAATCATTCAGGTGCGACTATACCGAAGCACTCTCGAAAGGCCAGAGCGTCAAACAGTTCGCGAACATCGCCAAGGTGGCGCGACGAAAACTTAGACAGATCGAGATTGCTGACCGCTTGGATGATCTGAGGGTGCCGCCCGGGAACCACCTTGAGGCGCTGAAGGGTGATCGTTCCGGGCAATACAGCATTCGAATCAACGATCAGTGGCGTGTGTGCTTTTGCTGGACGGATGCCGGTGCGGAAAATGTGGAAATCGTCGATTACCACTAAAGGAGGCTTCATAATGAAGAAGCTCGAACCTATTACTCCAGGAGAAATTCTTTTGGAGGAATTTTTAATACCCATGGGACTAAGTCAGTACCGTTTGGCCAAGGAGATCGGCGTTCCCGCCCAGCGCATCAGCGAGATTATCGCCGGCAAACGTTCGATCACGGCGGACACCGATTTGAGGTTGTGCCGGTTCTTTGGACTTTCCAACGGCTATTGGCTGAGAGCTCAAGCCGCTCACGATACAGAGGTTGCGGAGCGCACTCTCGGCCCGGAGTTAAAGAAGATCAAACCGTGGTCGCAAATTGCGGCCTGAGAAAGTCGAAGTATACATCTTTCGACGGCTCGCAATCATGGGTACGAGCCCCCAACGATATGCACACCTCAAGAATTAATGGAGGGTTAACATTATGTGGAAAGACCCCATCGTAATGGAGACACGGGAGTTGAGAAAACAGTATGCCTCCAAGTTCAACAACGACGCCGATTTGATTTTTGAAGATATCCTTAAACGCCAAAAGGCATCCGGACGAAAGCGGGTTGCATTTCCCGCGCGTCGGCCAAAAGTGAGAAAGGATGTGGCTTAATCGGTTGCGGGTTGAAGCGCGCGGAAAAGGAGAATCGACTTGTTCAGCATCTTACGCACCATAGGGGAGGTCCTGCGGCACACCTTCGCCCCGCGCGAAACCATCCAGTACCCGGAAGAGAAGCCGTATCTGGCGCCACGCTTCCGGGGCCGGATCATCCTGTCGCGCGA
>JAKAFO010000176.1 GCA_021819735.1 Deltaproteobacteria bacterium | reverse complement strand
TAACTGCCGACCGAGCCCCCCTTGCAGATCCTGGAATTGGGCGCCGGATTGGGTGTGGCCGGCGTTACCGCCGCGGCTTTTGGCCATCGGGTGACCATCACCGAATACGATCCCCGTGCCCTGGAGTTTATAAAAGCCAATGCGCTGCTCAACAATTGCCCCGAGGCCGTGGTCTGCGCCCTGGATTGGGGCCGGCGCGAGCTGGAGGGCCAATTCGACCTGATCATCGGATCGGAAATCGTCTACAGCGATCAGATCATCGATATGCTGGCGGCCGTATTCCAAAAATACCTCCGTCCCCAGGGCAGGATCGTGCTGGCCGAGGGGGTGCGGGCCACAGGCGTGCGCTTCTGGGAGCGCATGGCCGCCAACTTTAACATTCGGGTGCGCAAAACCAATCTGCGTAGCGAGAATGAAACCAGGACCATCTTGCTATTCGAGATGGCACCCAAACCCATATCACCGTAAAGAGGCTGCATGGCAAGGGGCGATCAACTCAGTCGCCAATGGAAAATCATCCACAGCCTGATGGCCTCCGTCCACGGCAAATCTGCCAGCGATCTGGCCGCCTCGCTGGAGTGCCATTCGCGCACCGTGTACCGTGACTTGGAAGCCCTGCAGATGGCCGGCTTTCCGCTTTTCACCGAGCAGACGGGCGGCAAGACCTTATGGAGCGTGCTGGACACCGGGCGCCGCACCATGCCCTTGCCCTTGAGCCTTACGGAATTGATGGCGCTCTATTTCAGCCGCAACATGCTCAAGGTATTGGAAGGCACGGCCATCTTCGACTCCCTTTCGTCCCTGTTCGACAAGGTCAAGGCCACGCTGCCGCCCGAGTATGTGGGCTACCTTGAAAAGCTCTCCCAGAGTCTGGCGGTGGGGGTCAAAGCGCACAAACCCTACCAGCGCTTTCAGGAGACGCTGGACCGGGTCAACCAGGCCACCCAGGAGCAGCGCCATATTGAGATCGACTATTTCAGCATGCGCCGCGGCGCCCTGACCCACCGGCGGGTGGCACCATATAAAGTGTGGTTCGCCAACGAAACTTTTTATGTGATCGGCTTCTGCGAGCTGCGCCGGGAGATCCGGCTCTTCGCCGTGGACCGCATCGAACGGCTGGAGGTCTTGGATTCTCGCTTCGAACCGCCCGAAGGTTTTGACGCCAACGAATTCATGCAAGCCAGTTTCGGCGTGTTCCAGGGAGAAGCGGTTCGGGTGCGCATTCATTTTGCACCCGCCGTCGCCGGGTATATCGAGGAGCGGACCTGGCATCCGACCCAAACCCTGGAACCCCAAAGCGACGGCAGCCTGATCTTCAGCGCCCAAGTGGCCGGATTGGAAGAAATCAAATATTGGGCCCTCAAGTGGGGTGCGGGGGCCACGGTGCTGGAACCGGAGGCGCTGCGCGTTGCGGTGGCTATGGAAGTCCGACGGATGGCGGACAATTATGGCTCGCCCCCATCCGAAAAATCATCGAATGTTATGAAAGGCTCCCAAGCGTGATCGAAAAGAATTTCGACATTCCCTTTATCGCCGATCTTGCGTTGCGCGAAAAGCAAATTCAACAGAACTACAGACCCATTATAGCGGTACATAAGTGGTTTGCGCGCCGACCCGGAACATTGTTCAGGGGTTTGTTGCTTTCCGAGTTTAGCGAGACGCCACTCAGCGAAAGCTTTTATCGGGCCAATCATCTGGAAGGTGTCAAGGTTGCCGATCCTTTCATGGGCGGTGGAACGCCACTCATAGAGGCAAATAGGCTTGGGTGTGACATCACCGGTTTCGATATAAACCCTATGGCCTATTGGATCGTTAAACAGGAGATCGAACATCTCGACCTGGATGCATATCTCCAGGCGGCCAACACCTTGCGTATGCAGATGGAGAAGGAAATCGGTCTTCTTTACCGTACTCGATGCGATTTGTGCGGGGATGAAAATGCTCACGTCAAATACTTTCTGTGGGTAAAATCCATTTCCTGCCGCAAGTGCGATTACCCGATGGACCTGTTTCCGGGCTATCTCTTGTCTACCGACGTAAGGCATCCGAAGAATGTTTTTCTGTGCCATGCATGTGGCCTTTTAACCGAAACCGCCAACAGGAATACGCCTGGCAAGTGCCAACACTGTAGTGCCGAGCTTTTATTGCACGGCCCCGCAAAGCGCAATCGCTGCCAATGCTCCCACTGTGGCACCATCAACGTCTTTCCCAATAAGTCGATGGGGGCGCCTCGACATCGGCTGTTTGCGTTGGAATACTACTGTCCCGCTTGCAAAGGGAGCCATGCCGGCAGATTTTTCAAAGTCCCGGATTCCCAGGATTTGGAAAAGGCCCACCAGGCTGAAGAGCAATTCAAGAATACAAACACAAGGTATGTTCCCGAAGACAATATCCCTTCTGGCGACGAGACGGATCGGCTCCACCGCTGGGGGTACAACTACTACCGGCAAATGTTCAATGCCCGGCAACTTCTCGGCTTGGAATTGTCCGCTCGTATCATCACGCGAACAAAAAACGAGCGCGTGCGAAACTCTTTGGCGACTAATTTTTCGGATCTGTTGCGCTACCAGAATATGCTTTGCCGCTATGACACGATGGCACTCAAATCTCTCGATATTTTTTCGGTGCATGGCTTTCCGGTGGGACTCATTCAGTGTGAGTCCAATTTCCTCGGAATTTTAGAACCCAACAAGAACATCTGCGTTGGTAGCGGCGGGTGGGCCAATATTATCGAGAAATTCCGGAAGGCGAAAGCCTACTGCGACCTTCCTTTCGAAATCAGGCATCAGGGGGGAAGAAAAGAAATAATCCCGATTAGGGGGGAATGGATCGGCGACACCCCAAACGGGAAGCATATGGCTAAAAAGCGCAAGGTTGTGCTACGCTGCGGCGATGCCGCGCAAGTGGAGCTACCACCAGCTTCGCTCGATGCGGTTTTAACCGATCCACCTTATTTTGGAAATGTTCAGTATGCCGAGCTTATGGATTTCTGCTACGTGTGGCTCCGTCGTCTCATAAATACCGACTCCGAAACGTTTGCTGGTCTTTCCACGCGCAATCCCCAGGAATTGACCGGCAATGTAGATATGGGCCGGGGGCTCGATCACTTTGCCCAAGGGCTGTCTTACGTCTTTAAGAAGATGGCGATGGCACTTAAATCCGGCGCACCGCTCGCATTCACTTACCATCACAACAATCTCGCCGCCTACCACCCGCTTGCGGTGGCGATTTTAGACTCCGGCTTGACCTGCTCGGCATCTTTGCCATGCCCCGCCGAAATGGGCGCCTCCATCCATATCAACGGAACCGGCTCTTCGATTATCGACACTGTCTTCGTATGTCGATCGACAGGGAGCGTGCCCCGCAAATGGATAGTCGATTCAAAGGATGGCGTCGCGGATCTCGTCAATGAAGATTTGGCCAAACTCCGCTCCGGTAATGTCAAACTTACTATCGGTGATATGCGGTGCATTGTTTTCGGACATCTCATCCGTCTCGCGATATGGAATCTCCGAAAGACCTGGGACAAGGATATCGACATTAAAAAACGCTTGTCGGCTGTCTCATCCTGGCTTTCGGGGTTTGGAGGATGGGCCGAAATCGAGAAACACCTTACAGACCCAGACAATTCATTCCGCGATGCAACCTTGTTGGCTGTAGCCGAAAACCGGGAACACTATGGAGCAACGGATGCCGAAATACCCTTTTGAAGAAACCTTTATCGAGATAGCGCAAAATGCAGATGGTTACGTGGATGCTGTTTTCTCGTGCCTTGAGTCCGAATTCCTCGTCATGCCAAAGGGATTAGGCTTCGTTACATATCCGACTTTCGAACAAGGATATGAGGAGTTAAAAGCTGTGACAAAGGGTTTCTCGGAACTCGAAACGACAAATGTGCTTTCAGCGGCCCTGGAACAGCCCATTTCCATTGTAGTTCTTCGCACGATGCTGGGCTTTACGCCACCTGAATGGGGTTATGTGACAACCCAGCGGACAGGCCTAAACGTAACGCAAAGTTTTGTCAGGACCCTCGATAGAAAGATAAGAATGTCACCGGAAACACCGCTCAATGCAAATGGGGCAACCAGGGAACGACTGAAGGCGCTGGTGGAAACGGCTTGCGGCATGCTCGCTGAAGGAATGCCGGAAGTCAAAGATGACCAACTGCATCGTCTGAACAAGGCCGATACCAAACGTGGACTCGATAGCATTAAGAGCACCGCGGTAATGGGTGTACCCTATGCGATGCTTCTTTACGAGCGGTTTCTAGGGAGGCCGTTTGCCGGTCATCGCGATTCTGTCAGCGAATGGGTCGGTGACAGTCTCGAATCCGCCATTGAAGATGTGCTGACCAAGGCCGGAATCAGCTATCGTAAAACAAAGCGAGCCGAGAGAATCGATGGATTCGATCAAACCCCCGATTTCATTGTGCCAAGCGAATACAACCCGCAGGTGGTCATCGAAGCCAAGATTACCGAAGACGACGGCACGGCGCGGGATAAGGTGACGCGTATCCAGCACCTTGGCGAATTGAGTCTTGCCGGCCGATCTCCAGACAAACCTAAATACGAAGTTGTCGCCTGTATAGGAGGACGAGGCTTCGGCGTTCGGCGTGAAGATATGAAGAAGATGCTTCTTGCAACCAGAGGCAAGGTATTCACGCTCAAAACGCTAAATCAGCTAATCGAACACACAAAGCTGAAGAATTTCAAGACCAAGTAAAAGGGAAGCCCCATGCATCTTGTTTCAAAACTGCCCGACGTCGGCATCACGATCTTCACCGTCATGTCCAAGCTGGCCGCCGATCGCGGCGCCATCAACCTCTCCCAGGGGTTCCCGGACTTCGAAGCCCCGGCCGAGTTGATCGAGCGCGTGAGCCACTATATGCGCCAGGGGCACAATCAGTACGCCCCCATGCAGGGCGTGCCGCTGCTGCGCCGGCGCATCGCCGAAAAAGTAGAGCTGCTTTACGGCGCCAGGATCGACCCCGAAAGCGACATCACCGTCACCTCCGGCGCCACCGAGGCGCTCTATGCCGCCATCAGCGCCGTGGTGCGGGCCGGCGACGAGGTGATCGTGGTCGAACCGGCCTATGACTCCTATGTGCCGGCCATCCGGCTCAACGGCGGGGTCCCGGTGTTCATCCCCCTGCGCTTTCCCGGCTATGGTATGGATTGGGATCGCCTGAAAGATAATCTGAGCGACCGCACGCGCCTGATCATCCTCAACTCGCCCCACAACCCCACCGGTACGGTGCTGGAAGCCGGGGACCTGGCCGCCCTGCGGGAGATCGCGGCCGAGCGCGACCTGTTCATCCTCAGCGACGAGGTCTACGAGCACATTCTCTTCGATGGCCGGGAGCACCAGAGCCTGCTGCGTTATCCGGATCTGGCCCGCAAAAGCTTCGTGGTCAGCTCCTTCGGCAAGACCTATCACGCCACCGGCTGGAAGATCGGCTATTGCGTGGCGCCGCCGGATCTGACCCTGGAGTTCCGCAAGATTCATCAGTTCCTGACCTTTACTTCCAACACACCCATCCAGATGGCACTGGCCGACATCATGGCGCACACCGGCCACTACCGGGAGCTGGCCGGATTCTACCAGCGCAAGCGCGATCTGTTTCTCGATCTGATGAAGCGCTCCCGCTTCCGGCCGCTGCCTTGCGCCGGCACCTATTTCCAGATGATGGACTATGCGGCCATCACCGACGAAGCAGACGAAGCCTTTGCCCGGCGCCTGACCACCCAGTACGGCGTGGCCGCCATTCCGCCTTCGGTTTTTTACCACGACCACCGGGACCACCGGGCGCTGCGCTTCTGCTTTGCCAAGCAGGACCAGACCCTCATTCAAGCTGCGGAGCGTTTATGCCGGATCTGAACCTTACCCTGATCCAGACCAACCTGGCCTGGGAAGATATCGACGCCAACCTGGCCATGCTGACAGCCAAGATCGAAAGCATTACAGCGCCCACCGATCTCATCGTGCTGCCCGAAATGTTCTCCACCGGCTTCAGCATGAATGCCCGGCACCTGGCCGAACCCATGGCGGGAAGGGCCGTGGCCTGGATGCGCCGCATGGCCGCGGCCGGCGGGGCCACCGTCACCGGCAGCCTGATGATCCAGGAGAGCGGTCGCTACTACAACCGCCTGATCTGGGCACGGCCCGACGGCTCCATGGCGCATTATGACAAAAAGCACCTCTTTCGCTACGCCGGCGAAGAGCAAGTCTTCACCGCCGGAACACGCCCCATGACCTGGACGCTTAAAGGGTGGCACATCCGCCCGTTCATCTGCTACGATCTGCGCTTTCCCATCTGGACGCGCAACCTGGGCCAAGCCTACGACCTGGCGCTCTTCGTGGCCAACTGGCCGGCCCGGCGCTCGGCCCATTGGCAAGCCTTGCTGCGGGCGCGGGCCATCGAAAATCAAGCTTATGTAATCGGCGTCAACCGTGTGGGCACGGACGGCAAAGGCCTCAATTATGACGGCTGCTCGGCGGTGATCGCTCCTACGGGCGAAGTTCTTTTGGAAGAAATTATAAACGAGCGGATATGCACGCTATCGCTGGACCGCGGCCTGCTGGAAAGCTATCGAAAAGAGTTTCCCGTGTGGATGGATGCGGATGAGCAAATGGTCCTTGGACAGCAATTTTAAGTCTTGGGTTGAACCCATTCATTAAAGGAGAAGCAGGAAATGACCCTATTGGCGCGAGACATCATGGTCAGGGATTTTGACAAAATTCACTCCGGCGCACCGGCGAGTGAAGCCGTTGAAATGATTCTAAACGGCAAAGTCCGGGCCACCGGACACAAAACGATCAGCCTCATCGTTGTGGATGGGGCCAGCGAGATGGCCGGCGTGGTGACGATGTTCGACATCCTCTACCATCTGCGCCCCTCGTTCCTGAACCGCGGCATCAGCGGCGAAGATATAGACTGGCACGGCCAAATGCTCACTCTCGTCAAGGAACTCAAAGCCAAGAAAGTGAAAGAGATCATGAGCACCCAAGTCGTCTGGGCTTCGCCCGACGAGCATCTAATGGTGCTTTTGGATCGCATGGTCAAGAACAGATACCGCCGCCTGCCGGTGCTTGAAAACCAAAAGCCGATCGGTATCGTCTATATTTCAGACATCTACCATCATCTGTTTACCAGGTTGCAGGACAAGCCAAATTCTTAACGGGGAGCGGTTCAAGTCCGGTTCCGGGGATGCTTCTTGAAAAAGTCCCAAATGACTTGGGCGGCGTTGATCTCCATGCATTTGGGGCCGACCAGCCTTTTGAAATCCGGAATATTGCTGCCGGGAACGGTATGGCCGCCGCCGATGATGCTGTAGAGCACCACCTCCGCCTCCCTGCCGACCGCACGATAAGTATCCACCGATACTTGACAGCGGTCGTCGGGCACGCGGTCCGCCAGGAGCTGTTTACGGCCCTGGCTTAAAATCAGTTGGGCCGCATCGGCCCAATACTTCACCGACTGTTCGGTGGACAGGACTCGACCATAGTCTCGCCCCAGTTTGCGCAGATCGCCGCCGGCCCAGGGGATGATGGGGTCCTCGGTGCCGTTCATTATCAGAACGGCCAGGGGCCGAGCCGGCTTGCGGTTGGCCAGGTTGGCAGGAATGTTGGCGATGACTGGCGCGATGGCCGCCAGTTTTTCCGCAAGTTCGATCCCCAGACGATGGGTCATCATGCCGCCATTGGAGACACCCGTGACATAAACGCGGCTGGAATCGGCTTCGCCGCTGCCGACAAAACGATCGATGACACCGGAGATGAAGCCCACATCGTCCACCTGGGAGATGTCTTTGCGTCTTTTGAAAACCTTGCCCCGTCCGTCGTTCCAGTTGCCATCGAGTCCCTGGGGGTAGACGAGGATGAACCCTTCCCGGTCGGCAATGGCGTTGAAACCAATGCTGCGCGACATGCTCCGGGCATCCGCGCCCCCCGCACCGTGAAGCGCGAAAACCAGAGGCAGCGGATGATCGGGCTTCCGGTTGCCTGGGTAGTGAACGGCGTAGGAGCGGGTCATGCCGGCATGCTGGAGGGTCCGTTGCTCAAAGTCGCCGGCGCCAACGCCTTCAAGGGCGCAGGCGGGTATCACACCCGGCATTAAAAAAATGCATAAGCTGAAAATAAAGCGTCTCATGAGTCTCTCATGGTGTCTCCTTTCGACGCGCACAATCGCCATTAAGATTACATTTTCAAAAAATATTTCAACCCGGATCATCCGCCCGGAATCGATAGCCGGGCCGGCCTCTGCCGACGGGTCAGCAACTCTGTCCGGTTCATCGGGTCGCATTTTCTGTTGTTGACGATTTTGGAAGAAATTGAATAGTATGCGACCACATGTAAGGACTGGGACGACTTCGATGCCGAAGGCCACCCGGGCGAAAATGAATCCTTCTCTATGGTGACGAAAAATGAAAAAATCGATCGTTTGGCTGTTTATGCTCACCTGGGCCCTTGGGCTGACGCTTTTGGTTCTCCCCTCCCCTCTTCTTGCCCCCGCGGCCGCCGCCGAAAAGGAAGAGGATGCACCGAAAATCGGTCTATCCGAAGAAATGGGCGACGCCATGTCGCGTCAGGCCGGAGTAGTTAAAAAGCAGATCACGAAACAGGCCCGGTCGCTTTTCAAACGTGAAAAGCTGGGATTTTCCTGGGATACCGTCACCTTCTTGAACATGTGGCTATTGAAACTCCCCCTGCGTTTCCCGGAGTGGATGGACAAGGTCGCAGAGCAAGGCCGACTGCTGGGCATCGTCGGCTCGCTGCTCGTGCTCAGCTTTTTAGCGGTGCTGATCGCCAGCCTGATCGGCAAAAAGCGCTTGATGGCGCGCATTCAGCAGAAAATCATCCCCATCCAGAACAAAATACCCAAGAGCATCTATCCTTATATTCTGCCGGCCATCCAGGTGGTGGTAAATGCCTTGCTGCCCATCGTTTTGCTGGCGATCTTCACCTTGATCTATTCCCTGGTGCATCACGATGCCCCCTGGTTCGAACTCACCGGCCGGTTGCTCAAGTTGTGGGTCATCGCCGACCTGATCATCGGATCGCTGCGGGAACTATTGACCCGCGACCTGGTCAAAGGGGCGGCGCAGTATGGCAAATCGATCTTCCGTTTTACCCGCTTGGCCGTGCTGTATATCATCTTCGGCATCGGCCTGTTCTGGGCCGCCGAGGCCTACAAACTGCCCAAGGATGTGCTGGCCCTGCTGCGCTTTGCCATCTCGCTTTCCATCGTGCTGGTATTGTTCTTCCTGGCCCTCAAGAAAAAAGCGCTGCTCTCCCTGCTGCCCGACCTGCCCCAGCGCAGCTATCAAAAATTCGTGCAGATCTTCCGGCGCTTTTACTTTCCCTTGATCGCCTTGTCCCTGGGCCTGGCCCTGCTGTGGAGTTTGGGCTATCGTGCCTTGGGTCAGGTGTTGCTGGCCAAAATATGGTCCTCGGTGGGCGCTTATCTCGCCATCATGGTGGCCTACCATCTGCTGGTCAACTCCCTGGAGCGCTGGCACCGTCGCACGGATGCGGAGGACGAGGCCGCCCAACTGGTGTTCGGGTCGGTCAAGAATCTCTTGGTGTACGGCACCACTCTGGCCACCTTCATGATCGTGCTCAACCTGCTGGGGCTGCTGGGTCCCCTGGAACAGATCATGTCCTTTCCGGTCTTCGAGCTGGGCAAGAGCGCCGTGACCATGTGGGTGTTCGTCAAGGCGGCCCTGATCGTGGTCTTTTTCGTGTTCCTCTCGCGTTTCTCCCAGGCCTACCTCGACTACCGGATCTATCCGGCCGTGGGCATCGAGCCGGGATTGGGCTACGCCCTGAACACCTTTCTCAAGTACCTGCTGCTGGCCATCGGCTTTTTGGTGGCCCTCAACGTGGTGGGCCTGGACCTGCGCTTCCTGCTGGTCTTCGCCGGGGCCATCGGCATCGGCATCGGCATGGGCCTGCAGACCTTTGCCGCCAACCTGATCAGCGGTTTCACCCTGATCTTCGGCGGCAAGCTGCGCAAAGGAGATTGGATTCAGGTGGCCGGCACCACGGGTGTGGTGACCGATATCTTTCTCAGGGCCACCCAGGTGCGCGAC
The DNA here is from genome assembly GCA_021819735.1 of Deltaproteobacteria bacterium. Lineage (GTDB taxonomy): Bacteria > Desulfobacterota > Desulfobacteria > Desulfobacterales > Desulfosarcinaceae > Desulfatitalea. Next base: position 601 of record JAKAFO010000176.1, on the reverse strand, counting down.
CGCAGCGGCATCGAGTATCTGATCCCCAACACCGAGCTGGTCAACGGCACCCTGGTCAACTACTCCCTGGGCTCGCCCCTGATCAGCATCGCCATACCGGTGGGGGTCACCTACAGCGCCAACCCGCGCCAGGTGGAATCGATCCTGCTGGCCGTGGCCAAGGCCGAACCCACGGTCTCCAAAGAAAAACCGCCGGTGGTGCGCTTCGATGCCCTGGCCGACAACTCCATCAACTTCAACCTGCTGGTCTGGATCAACGTCAAGACCACGCCCGAACGGTTGGTACGCAGCGCGCTCTACTTCGCCATCTTCGAGGAGTTGGGAAAGGCAGGTATCGAGATCCCTTTTCCCCAGCGGGACGTGCACATTCGTAGCATCGCTCCGGGTCTGCAGGGGTTGAAACCGGCGGACTAAGAGAGGAATTCCCGGGCTGACGGATAAAGAAAAAAGAAGGGGCGGAAATCTCCGCCCCTTTTCTTTTTGATGCAGCGCCCCGCTTAGAAGTGGTAAACGAAACGCAGGTTGAGCCGGGTGCCTTCGGGCCGGTTTTCGGCCATGGACTCGAAGTAGGTGTTGAAGAACAGGTGGGCGTCCTTGTTGA
>JAKAFO010000511.1 GCA_021819735.1 Deltaproteobacteria bacterium | reverse complement strand
GCGCGTCTACTGCGTGGGCAACGGGCAGGCGCTGATGACCAAGGTGACCGGCATCGGCTGCGGCCTGTCGGCCGTGACGGCCGCCTTCTGCGCCATGGCCGAAGGCGATTATCTGCGGGCGACGGCCGCGGCGTTTGCGTTTTATGGGCTCTGCGCCGATCTGGCCATCCGGGAGAGCGCCAAGCCCGGCAGCTTTTATACGGCTTTTCTGGATCGGCTCTATGACACGGGGCCGGAAGAGATTCAAAAGGGTCTCAAAGTCGCTTTTTCCGAAAACGGGTGAAGCTTACCCCTGGGTGCCCATCAGGCCGGACTCCCGGTACAGGCGTGCATAGAGGCTGTCGGCATGGCCGACCAATTCGGTGTGAATCCCCTCCTGGACGATGCGGCCGCGGTCCATGACCACGATCTTGTCGGCCCGCACGATGGTGGAGATGCGGTGGGCGATGACGATCGTGGTGCGCTTCTCCATCAAGCGCTCCAAGGCTTCGTACACCTGCTGCTCGGACAGGGCGTCCAGGTTGGAAGTCGATTCGTCGAGCACCAGTATCGGGGCATCCTTGAGGAAGGCGCGGGCCATGGCGATGCGTTGCTTCTGGCCGCCGGACAGGCGCACGCCGCGCTCGCCCACCAGGGTTTGCAGCCCGTCGGGCAGACTCTCGATGAAGGGCAGGGCGTTGGCCAGCGCGGCGGCCCGCCAGATCTCCTCCCGGGTGGCTGCGGCCCTGCCTACCCGGATGTTATCTTCCACGGTCCCGCTGAAGAGCATCAGATCCTGCTGCACGAGGGCGATTTGCGATCGCAGGGAGTGCAGTTGGACATCCTTTATATCCTGCCCGTCGATGCACACCCGTCCTTGGAGCGGATCGTGAAAACGGATCAGCAGCTTGATCAGGCTCGATTTGCCGGCCCCGCTGGGACCTACGAGGGCCACGCGCTTGCCGGCCGGAATCGTCAAGCTCAATCCGCTGATGATCGTCTGCGCGTCGGGATAGCCGAAGGCCACCTGCTCGAAGCGGATCTCGCCATGGCGGATGGCCAGGGGCGCGCTGGCGTGGTCGGCCCCTTCGGGCTCCCGGTCGAAGAACTCGAAGAGCCGGTCGATGGCCGCCCGGGCATCGGCCAGTTGAATATTAAGCTCGCTGAGGCGGTTGAGCGGGTGGTAGATCATCTCCAGGTAGGCGAAGAAGGCCATCAGGGCGCCGACGCTCAGGGTGCCGCCCAGCACCATATGGCCGCCAGCCCAGATCACCAGCACCGGCGGGATGCGCGTCAGCAGGGCGGTCAGGCCCAGGGAGAGGGCATAGGTGCGGATGTTGGTCTGCACCGCCTCGCGGTGCAGCCGGCAGCGGTCCAGGAAGCGTTCCACCTCTTCGCCTTCGATGGTGAAGCTTTTGACTTCGGTAATCCCCGACACCGTTTCGTGCAGGTTGCCTTCGATGCTGTCCATGCGCATGCGCGCCTGCTTGGAATTGCTTTTCATGCGCGCCCCCAGCCGCTTATGGACCAGGACATAGAGCGGCAGGGTGCAGAAGGCGATGAGCGCCAGGCGCCAGTTCATGAGCACGATCACCACGGAGATGGAGAGCAGCGTGGTCAAATCCATGAAGACATTGGTGCCGGTCAGCCCGATGAAGCGTTGGGCCGTGTTGACATCGGTGATCAGGCGCGCCGAAATCACGCCGGTTTGATAGCGCTGGAAAAAATCGATGGGCAGGCGCTGCAAATGCCGGAAGAGATCCCGGCGCACATCGAAGACGATGTCCTGGGCCAGGTGGTCGGCGATGTAAGTGCGCAGGTGGCAGGTCAGGGCGTAGACCACGAACAGCACCAGGGCCGCCGCCATCAAGTGGTCCAGATCCAGGCCGAGGCGGCCGGGCTTTCCGGAGAGAACCCCGTCCACCGCTTCCTTGAGCACCCAGGGGAAAACCACCGGCAGGTTGTATTTGGTGACGCCGATCAGGGTGGAGAGCACCAGGCGGCGCCAGTAGGGGCGGGCGTAGGCCAGGAAGCGCCGCAGATTGTTCGGGCGATGGGTCATGGAAAACATATGTCGATTTGAAACGCGGCCGTCAAGAGTTATTGCCGGCACGGTGGGGCCGAAGGTGCCGTTTACGAACGCTGCTTAACCGGGAGCGATTCAAGATATAGATTTTTAACCCCGCGTAATTAGGGTTTTCGCCATTCAATTGGTTCGGCCATTCTGATAGAAATCGTTCTAATCCTGATGAAAAGCCAAGATTGAGGTTTCAGCGGTAACGGATCAGGCAATTTCCTGAAGTTATATCGGAATCAGCTCCAAAAGCCTCCCCCGCTGCTTGGCGTTCACCAGCATAGGCTTCATTTCTTACTACAAGCGTTTTCATCATACAGGCTTTTGAGAACGGTATAGTCGTTCTTGGCAAGAGGGCTGGCCTCGTTCTTCGAGACCATCATGGGCAAAAGAAAAAAGGGAGGGAAGAATGGTGAAAAGAATACCTAAACTATTGTTGTTGGCGGTCATGCTGATGATGCTGCCCGGAGCGGCATTTAGTATGAGCAACACATCGCCGGACAACGCAATTGTTCAACTGCAAG